>JALSMC010000288.1 GCA_026987995.1 Sulfurimonas sp.
CATCAAAAAACCTTAGCAGATACGAGGTAAAAGTTCACCCGTAGGTAAATCTAAAAATCGTTTTGTACCCCAAGAGGAGTTGAGGAGAACTCTTCCCTTGTACTGCTCACTTACACTAGCAATTATAGTTGCTGTTGCGTGTTTTTGCTTGAGGACTTCTAAGGCTTTAGCTTCATCCTCTTTAGCAACACATAGAACAAAAGTACCTTCATTTGCAAGATCGACAGCTTCAAATCCTAGCATTTCACAAATACCTCGAACTTCCTCTTGGACAGGGATACTCTCTTCTACAACTTCTATACAGATGTCAGAACTTTTCGCCCATTCGTTTAAAACAGCACTTACACCACCACGTGTTGCATCTCGTAGTGCAACAATGTTAATACCTGCATCAATTAGCTTTTTAACCTCTGGGTAAAGTGAGGCACAATCTGTTTGTAGAGTTGAAGCAAGTTCAATTCCCTCACGTGCAGCAAAGATAGTAGCACCATGAGTACCTACATCACGACTCACTAAAACACTCATTCCATCTTTCAAACTTGAAGCAGAGATTCCTTTATGCTCTATGACACCGATGCCAGTTGTATTGATAAAAAGTTTATCGACACTTCCTCGTGGTACAACCTTTGTATCACCACTCACAACAATAGCACCGTTTATCTCTAACTCTTTTTTCATAGACTTGACTATTTTTTCCAAATCACGAGTTGCAAATCCTTCTTCGATGATAACCGAACAAGTCATATACTTAGGCTTTGCACCCATCATAGCAAGGTCATTACATGTTCCACATACTGCAAGCTTTCCTATGTCACCACCTGGGAAGAAGAGCGGGCTAACCGTAAAGGAGTCGGTAGTAAACGCGAGTCTTCCATCTTCTATAACAGCAGCATCTTCACTCTTTGCCAAAATATCATTTTCAAAATGTTTATAAAATATCTTTTTTATAAGCTCATTATTTTCTTCACCACCATTACCATGTGCGATTGTAATCGTTTTTGTCATATTAAATTTCCATATTTGTAGTAGGCTGCACATGCACCTTCGCTACTTACCATACATGAACCGATGGGTGTAGTAGGTTTACAAGCAGTTCCAAAAATAGTACACTCTTGAGGTTTCGCCATTCCACGAAGTATATCACCACAGATGCAGAGTTTATGATCTTCTATCTCGGCAATAGGAAGTACACTTTTGTAAACTTTCTCTGCATCATACTGAGCATAAATATCTCGTAGTTTCAAGCCACTATCTGGAACATTACCCAAACCTCTCCATCTAAAAAGGCTCATTTTTTCAAAGTAAGTATCTATAAGTGCTTGTGCTTTGAGGTTACCATCATGATTTACTACACGTTTGTATTGAATCTCTAACTCACATCGCTTTTCAACAAACTGCTTAACTATCATACTAATTCCCTGCATCGCATCAACAGGCTCAAAGCCAGTTACAACAACAGGACGACCATAATCTTTTGGAAATTTATCATATATTTTAGATCCAGCGATAACACTTACATGACTTGGCCCTAAAAAAGCATCTATTTCATTGTTATAAGAGTCTACATGGACATCTCTACTATCTATAAGCTCAACCATTACTTCAGGAACAGTTACATGGTTGATATGAAAAAGAATGTTAGGGATTTTTTGCTTGACTACTTGCTCAACTAAAACTGCTGTCATAGGAGTCGTTGTCTCAAAACCTATGGCAAAAAAGATGACTTTTTTATCTCGGTTTTCCTCAGCTATTTTGATACATTCCATTGGTGAGTAAACAAAACGCACATCTGCACCTTTTGCTCGTGCATCTTGCAGACTTCCATTTGAACCAGGGACTTTTATCATGTCTCCTAAAGTTACTAGGATGACATTTTCTTGCATGGAAAGAACATAAGCATGGTCAATACGCTCTTTAGGCATGATACAGACAGGACAACCTGGTCCATGGATGAAGTTTACATTTTTTGGAAGTAGCTGTGGCAAACCAAACTTCATGATAGTATGAGTGTGACCTCCACAAACTTCCATGATGTTTATAGGTTTATCTAACTTTTTTGCATCTTCTGCGATAATCTGAGCATATGCTTTGATAGTGTCACCATCGCGAAAATCATCATAAAGGTTTTTAAGTTCAAGCTCTTTCATTAGGTCTTAATCTCCTCAGCAAACTGCTCACCACGGGCTTCACACTCATCATCTTCAAGTATTGCTCTCTGCCTATCTTCATTATTCATATGTTCTAGTATTTCTCTATATGTATCTATAGAAGCCATCGCTTCATCTTCATCTATCTTGTTCATCACAAACCCGATGTGCAGAAGCACATAGTCACCTATCTTCACATCACCATCTTCCATCATCATGAGATTAGCATCGCGCTGTACACCCATTGTATCGACAGTACACATTGTTTCATCATCTGAAATCTTTACTACTTTACTTGGAATTGATAAACACATATTAAGCTCTCATCTTACGTTTAAACTCTATCCAGTCTGCAACTGCTTTGACTGAATCTATATCATTAACATTTACTTCTAAAATATCAACATTTGGTTTTATTCTTCTTGCTTCAGCTTTTTCTGCTTCTACATCGTATTTAAAATGTGGCAATAAATCTGTCTTAGTGATGAGAACTAAGTCAGCTTGACGAAACATAACAGGATACTTTGCTATTTTGTCTTCACCCTCAGGTACAGAAACAAGGACAATGTTAAGATGTGTTCCAACATCATAAGATGCTGGGCATACAAGATTACCTACATTTTCCACAAAACATATATCTATCTCATCTAGTGGCATACCATGTAATCCTTTATGAACCATAAACGCATCTAAGTGACATGCTGTTCCTGTTTGAATCTGCTGTGCATAAATACCCTTCGCTCTTAAACGATTTGCATCTCTCTCAGTCTCTAAGTCACCCTCAACAACCGCAAATTTGAATTGTGCGACATCAACAAGATGTTCTAAAAGTGTTGTTTTTCCAGAACCAGGACTAGACATAAGGTTAATACCTAAAACATTTTTCTCTTCTAGGTGTGTTCTGTTATGATCCGCTTCTTTATCATTTTTATCCAATATTTTTTGGATTACAGCTACGGTTTTTACATCGTTTAACTGAGGGTTATGATGTAAGTGTTCATGTGCTTTTTGATGATCATCAGAATGACTATGTTCATGAGTATGCTCATCTTTTTCTTCTGTATGAGAGTGAAATGTTTTTCCACCATCATGACTATGTTTCTCTTCTTTACCTTCCATACCTCTAATACTACATCCACAATCTAAACACATATTAACTCTCCTATCCTACTAAAATATTTGTTCCTACAACAAGTGAAATCACACCTGCTGTAGTAAAAGCTCTTCTTACATTTGTAAGATTTCCTAAAAAGTTCTGATTTATATAAAGTATACCCATTCCAAATAGACCAAAAATCATCATTACACCTACAGTAAATGCTGCCACCATCATAAAATCTACATGCCCACCACTCACAGCACCAAGAGTGATAAGCATTCCTCTTACTCCTCCAGCACCCATGAGTAAACCTAATCCTAAGGATGAAGTTTTCGCAACATTGTCATCACTATGCTCATGTGATTTACCAAACCATATATGAATATGTTCTTTGTTCTCATGTATATGCTTACTCAGCTGTATTCGCTCAGACACTACCATAAAAAGTAGATACAAGCCCATAGCTATAATCACTGTAGCCGAAATCATATCACCATAAGCTAAAATATCTTCAGAAATTTCCATAGTCTCTAAAAGTGAAGCGAAAACAAAAAGGCTCAGTCCATGTCCTATTGCAAAAAGAGAAGTTACAAGCAGTGTTTTTTTCTTATTTTTCCCTATAGAAAAGTCTGCAATAGCCGTTAAATGATCAGGGCCAAATGCATGCAATATCCCATACCAAAAGATAAGTAATAAAGATAATTCCATCTATACTCCTCCATACCATTGAATATATGTTCATTATAATAGTATTTTATATTTAATGTATTATTAAAAAATTATCTTCTGCTCTATTTTAAGGACTAAATAGTCTAATCTTTCTACTATTAAGTAAGAGACCATAATGTAAAAAGTCTAATGTAACTTGATTGACAGTATGAGTAAAGTAACTTCTAGCGAATATTGATATTACAGTCCCTAAACTATATAAGAAAGTAATTTTTTTACTCTATTTTTAGAATCTATACCCTAAACTCTCACTATGAAAAAGACAATACTAACACTCATAATATTTAGCACCTTAGTTTCTGCTCACGATATGTGGATAGATACTAATAACAGTGTTCACTATGGACATAAACAGAGTACTCATGCGCATGGTGACAATAGAGTACTTTCTCAAGAGAAGATGCTCTCAATAGAGTGCTTAGAAAATGGAAAAACTACTACACTATATAAAGAGCATAAGTGTAGTGCTACTTTTTTTATACTAAAACCTGTCTACTACACAAAAACACCTTATGGAGTTAAAGAAAAACCAAAAAATGAAACGAAAATGCCAATTTCCAGTCTGTTAAGCTTAGAGTCAATTAAAAGAATTAATAGCAATTCTGGGTTAAAGAGCTTTAATAAAGGCTTAGAACTAACACTTCGTAATAAACCATCAGAAATTGAGATAGGCGATAAAGCGAGGCTCATAGTACTCTTTGATGGAAAACCAAAAAGTGGTGTTAGGGTGGCAAATGCAGAACGAACAATTGGAGTAAGCGATGAAGATGGGCATGTGAATGTTCGCATAAAACAAAAAGGTCTTCAAAATATTAAAGCCTCTTTTGAAAAAGCTGGAGACACAATAGTATGCGATAAGCTAGTCTACGAAACCACCTTAAACTTTGAAGTGAATGAGTAGTGAGAATATTTGTATTAGTACTCTGTTTGGGAGCTTCATCTCTCTTCGCACATAATCTGGAGCATACAGTCTCTCATGAAGAAGCAATAGTGGTGAGTTATAGGTTTGCAAGTGAGGGTGACTTCTCATTTCAAAGCTATGAAATCTATGCCCCACATGCGAAACTACCCTTTCAGGTAGGTCGCACCAATGCTAATGCTGAACTTCTTTTTATTCCAAATGTACAAGGAAAATGGAAAATTAAGGCATTTTCTGAAGATGGGCATGGCAAGATTATAGAGCTTGATGTAGCAGATGTACTCCAAAAAAAGTCGCAAGAGAACTCTTTTTTTCTCTCACTGCTCAAACCACTCTTTGGAGTACTCACTATAGTTGCTCTTTTTGGGCTTATTTATTTTAACAAAAGGAAAAAGATTGAAAAAAGTTAGTTTGTTCACATTAGCATTAACAACAGCTGCGTTTGCACACCACGGAGTTGCGTCTTTAAGTATTGCAGGGCTTGAGGGACCGGGTGCGCCACTAGAGACAACAAGCACAGCAACACTTCCTGAGGGAAAAATGCTTTCATATGCAAAAATCGAGGATGCTTCTTATACTAAATACACATCGGCAGTAGATGATGAGATAGATAGAACGACTTATCTTATGTATGGATTTGGGTATGGATTTACACCCTACCTTAGTGCATATGCTTTTATACCCTACTACACAAAAAAGCGCGAAGATGATATAGGAAGTAGTGGTTTTCATGATATAAAATTGATGATGGCACTTGGGTTTAAGTATGATGATGGACTCATGCTCAACCCAAAAACAGAGTCACTCGATGATATGGAAGATTGGCACTTTACAACATATGTCAATGTAAGTCTCCCAACTGGAGAGGGTGAGGTAACATTTCCTAATCAAAACATAGATTTTGACCCATTTTTACAGCTGACATTTGGTGCGCCCTCTTTTATGCTCGGGTTTAGTGCTACAAAATGGTATGGTGATGCAGTGACACTCTCCTTTGACACTTCATACAATACTTTTCTTGAACACACATATAGTAATAATATCCGTGTAAAATTTGCAGACGAGATGCGTGCCTCAGGAGCTTTTACCTACAAACTCTACACAAATCAAAAATCAAAGTTTCGTCTTGATGCTGACCTTGAAGCAAACTATCTTAAAATAGGACGTGATGCTGTTAATGGAGTTGCACAAGATGCTACAGGAGGTGAAATACTCTACACTACAATAGGGATGCGTCTCTTTTATAATACTATTAGTATCGGTGCAGGTGTAAAAATACCAACTTGGACAAACCTCAACGAAGATAGTGACCAACAGGGTGCAGAGGGTAAAGAGAAGTATAGAGCAATATTTACATTCTCTACACTCTTTTAGGGTCGTATAGTGCATATACCTGATGGTTTTATCTCTCCTCAAACATATCTTCCCATACTTGGAGTAAGTGCTGCTCTTCTAGCTCTTGCCTATAAAAAAATAGAGTTAGATGTAGAAAAAATTCCTTTTATAGCAGGAGTAAGTGCTCTCTCTTTTGTGATGATGCTTATTATCCTTCCTTTTCCAGGGGGGACAAGCATGCATCTGAGTGGCATTGCCATCATCGCTCTTCTGTTTGGACCATGGGTCTCTTTTGCCTCACTCTCTTTGGTGCTATTACTCCAAGCCCTCCTCTTTGGAGAGGGAGGTATCACCTCACTACCTGTGAATATTTTATTTATAGCTTTTGTAGGGAGTTTTAGTGCACACTACTGCTATAGACTCTTCTCCCGTTTTTCAGATAAAAAAGCGATCCTTCTTGCAGGGTATTGCAGTATTGTCATACCCTCTCTCTTTATAGCATCTGTTTTAGGTCTTCAGCCGCTCATAGCCTCTGATAATGGGACACCACTCTACTTTCCTTTTGGCTGGAGTATTACATTCACATCTGTTGTTATCCCGCATCTATTTTTAGGTATAATCGAAGCAGTAGTTACACTGAGTGTGGTACAATTTTTACGAACACGCTTTAGGAGAGATTTTGGTGAATGAAAAAAAATGGCTGCTTGCCTATTTAGGTGCAGTGCTTCTTGTAGGTCTTGTGCATAATGTTTTCTTTATGCTCTTCTCTATCGCAGTGACATTTTTTCTTAA
>JALSMC010000289.1 GCA_026987995.1 Sulfurimonas sp.
CTTAGTATTTAAACCAAAGCTGACTCTTAATATTAAAGATACTCAGACAAAGTATGAAAGACATAGTAAATATACTCATCAAGAAGGTCATATAACTGTAACTGGTAACTTAGTTATTAGTGTGGACGAGCCAATGACAGGTCAAACATTTATCAAAAAAAGAATTAACTTATCTGATTTGGGTATTTCTGTAGCATATATAAAAGAATGGAATTCAAGGTCAACTAATAGTGGTATAACAGGAATGCTTTTAGATTCAGTAGACACTACTCCTGATACGTTAATAGATAATAAAGATTATGCATTAGCACAAGCAAATAGTGAAGTGTATAAAAAAGTAATGGCAAAAATTGAACAGTTTATCGATAGAGAAGAAATCATTAGCTTCAAGCCTGATATTTTGAAACTTAAAGGTCTTAAACGATTTTAAGTGTTTAAATACTAAAATATTTTTATAGCACCTTGTTTTTAGGTGCTATAACCTGCATATGGTTTTATGTGTATTCCAATTTCCATTAGAATCAGCGAGATAAAATTTATTTCATTTATAAATAAAATAAATCATCTAGTTAAAACTATTTTCTCTCTGCTCTCTATCTTCTTACTGTATTTTTTAATTACAGTTACAGCAAAGTCTTCAAATATAAATTTACAAATTTAATTTTTAATTTTCAAAAATTGCACTTCAGACTTAGAGTGTAGACTTAAAAGATATAGGTATGAGTAAAAAATGAAAGATTGGCTAAAAAGTATAAAGAATTAACCTTTTTCGTGATATATTTAGAGATAAAAAATTATAAGGTTATTTCATGTCACAGTCCAAGCGAAATTTCGAAGTAATAATAGTAGGTGCAGGTATCTCAGGTGCTGCACTCGCTTATGAGTTAGCCCGTTATACAGATGTAAAAAGTATAGGTATTTTAGAAAAGTATGAGGATGTTGCAACCCTTAACTCCAAGGGAACAAGTAACTCTCAAACTATTCATGTTGGTGACATTGAGACAAACTATACTCTTGAAAAAGCAGCTGTTACAAAAAAAACTGCAAAGATGGTTGAGCGTTATTGTCTACAACACAAACTACAAAACAAAGCAATTTTTTCACATCAAAAGATGGCATTTGGTGTGGGTGAAGAAGAAGTCGAATTTTTACTCCATCGCTACGAGGAGTTTTCTGAACTTTTTCCATACCTAGAAGTGTGGGATAAAGAAAAACTAAAAGAGCTTGAGCCAAAAGTTGTTTGGGATAAACATGGTAATGAGCGACCTGAACCGATAGTAGGAATCGGGGCAATAGGTGAGTGGACTACCGTAGATTATGGTGTTTTAGCAAAAGACATGATAGAGCGTGCTAAGCAAGAGCCAGATACAGAAGTAGAACTCTTTTTAAATACTCAAGTAGAGATTATGGAGCGAAGTGGTAAACGCGGATACAAAGTTTTTACAAATGGTAAAACTTTTTATGCTGACTTTGTTGTAGTAAACGCAGGGGCACATAGTCTTTTTCTCGCTCATAAGATGGGCTATGGACATAACCTCGGATGTCTTCCAATGGCAGGGAGTTTTTACCTCACAAAAGAGCACCTTTTAAACGGTAAAGTCTATATGATTCAAAATCCTAAACTTCCATTTGCTGCACTTCACGGTGATCCTGATGTCTTAGCTGATGGCAATACTCGCTTTGGACCTACGGCACTAGTCCTTCCAAAGTTAGAGCGTTTTAAACCTGGAACTTATATGGACTTTTTCAAAACTCTGCGTTTTGATAGTCACATAGTAAAAGCACTATGGAAACTTCTCAAAGAGAGTGACATTCGGAACTACATCTTTAAAAACTTTCTTTTTGAAGTACCTGTTTTAAACAAAATACTCTTCTTGCAAGATGCACAAAAAATTGTGCCATCACTTACCAAAGAGCAGTTTACTTATGCTAAAGGTTTTGGTGGAGTCAGACCTCAGGTTATAAACAAAGATGAAGAAAAACTTATGCTCGGAGAAGCTTCTATAAATACGGGTGAGGGAATTATCTTTAACATGACACCTTCTCCTGGCGCTACAAGTTGTCTAGGAAATGCAGAACGAGACCTGCGTTTTGTGACTGCTTACTTAGGAAAAAGTTTTGATGAAGATCGTTTTAACGATGAGCTTACAGAGGGTGAATACTGTGCTTTACCAGAGCCGATACAAGCACAACAAGAGAATGTGAACCGTATCCGTGATGCGATACGTAAAACACATGAAGAGTATTATATAGACCACTTAGAGGGTGAACCAGATGAGAGCTTCTGGAATCAGCCCCATAGTAAGATATAGTTTAGACATAAAAGGAAAAAGAGATGTCAAATAAAGCAGTAACTGATCAAGAGGCATTAGATTATCATCAGTACCCTCATGCAGGAAAAATTTCAGTAGAAATTACCACTGCGGTTAAAACACAAAAAGATTTAAGTATGGCATATACTCCTGGGGTCGCAGTTCCTTGTTTGGCGATAGAAAAAGAGCCTAAAGATGCTTATAAATATACTGCCAAGGGAAACCTTGTAGCCGTTATAAGTAATGGAACAGCAGTTTTAGGACTTGGAAATATAGGAGCTTTAGCCTCTAAACCCGTTATGGAAGGAAAAGGAGTACTTTTTAAAAGTTTTTCTGGACTTGATAGTTTTGATATAGAAGTAGATACTGAAGATGTAGATGAGTTTTGCAAAGCAGTAGCACTCATCTCCCCTACTTTTGGTGGTATTAACCTAGAAGACATTAAAGCTCCGGAGTGTTTTGAGATAGAGAGACGACTTGATGAGGAACTTGACATCCCAGTTATGCATGATGACCAACACGGAACTGCTGTTATCTCAACGGCTGCAATTATGAATGCTTGTGAGATTACAGGTAAAACTTTAGAGGATTTAAAAATTGTAGTCATCGGTGCGGGTGCTGCCGCTATCTCATGTGCTAGACTTTACCGTCATGTAGGTGTGAAAAACATCTTTATGCTTGATTCTAAGGGTGTGATTCATGAGGGAAGAGATGACTTAAATGAGTTTAAAAAAGAGTTCTGTGCTCCAAAAGATACTACAAAAATAGATGTGTTTATGAAAGCGGATGTAGCAGTAGGACTCTCTCGTCCTGGCTCGTTTAGTGTAGAGAACATAAAACTTATGGCTGATACTCCCATCATCTTTACTTTGGCAAATCCTACTCCAGAAATTTTCCCTGATGAAACAAGAAAAGCTCGTCCTGATGCTATCATCGCAACCGGGCGAAGTGACTTTGACAACCAAGTGAACAATGTTTTAGGTTTTCCTTTTATCTTTAGAGGAGCGATGGATGTTCATGCTTCGAGAGTAAATATAGAGATGAAAATAGCAGCTGCTCGTGCTTTAGCAGACTTAGCAAAACAAGAAGTTCCTGAGTATGTCAATGAGATATTTGGTAAAAAACTTGAGTTTGGTAAAGAGTACATTATCCCAAAACCTTTTGATAAACGCCTAGTAGTAGGGGTCTCATCGGCTGTGGCACAAGCTGCTGTAGATAGTGGAAGTTCTAGTATGACAGGCTTTGATATAGAAGAGTATAAAAAAGAGTTAGCAAAGAGAATTAAGTAAGTTTTCTTGCTTCTTTATAAAAACGAGTAAGTCCGCGTTTGGACTTGCTATCTACTCTATAAGAAATAAGTTGTAGATAGCTGAGTATCTCTTTTTTAGATATTTGTGTTCTTTTGGATGCCTTTTCTAAAATATACTGAGGGATTTTCACCTCTTTTCTTAAAAATTCTCTCTCTATCTTTTTATATAACTTTTTATCTTTATGGTAACAAAGAAGTGCAAAAACAAAAGGCAAGTTATATCTCTCACTCCACACCTTTGCCAGGTCAATATAGTCACTGTTTGAGAGAGCATACTTTAGTGCTTTATCCCCTATGAGAACTTCACCTTTTACATCTAAAATATTTGCCAAAACATTTGAACTTGCAGACTCTATATCACGCTTACTCTTTTGTGAGGGAATGACAATGACACTCTTGACACCTTTTTTAGCGATAATCCCAAGCCCCACATATTTACTCTTTTGAGCACTTATACTTGAAATAAATGCAGCATCGACTCTTCTTGCATGAAAATCTCTATTTATTTGAGAGGGAACTCCGCGTTTATACTCCATACTCATTTTTGAAGCACTATTTTTTATAAAAGACTTCATAAAAACATGAAAAGGAAGGAGGTTGAGGTACTGTATTTTGCCAAAAATCATAAAAGTATTATACTTTGATAATATTAATTTAGATACCATTGCATAATAGACTTCTTGCATAACCTAAGTATACTTCAGCACTTTAGAGAGAGTTTTAATCAAGGCAGATGTTCTTCATCATAGCCATAGCTACGATGAAGGTTATCAAACGAAAAGTAAAGCTCTCTCTAAAGTGCCCAAAGGGAGGGATAAAAAAAGCGAACTTGCATAAAACTTTTTATCACCGTAGCTATGGCTACACTGAAAAAAAGCTTTTACAAAATTTCATCTTTTTTTCTTCCCTCTGAAGCATGCTTAGCTTATGCAAGAAGTCTAATAAAACTGCTAAGGAAAATATATATAATATGAATGAAATGTACAGCTTAGGATTATCTCTTCACAGCCTCACAGCATTAGCTATGCTTGGAGTGGTTTTTATGAATCTTTTTTTACTGATGAGTAACAACGACTTAAAAAAATACAAAAGACTCCATAGTGTAGTGCTTTGGCCTATTACCTTTACTATCTTAGGTATAACAATTTTTACAGGTGTTATCATGATGGCAGCGAAACATTTAGACTTTAGTTTTGCAAACATAGTGATGATACTTATAAGCATCATCTTCATTGCATTAGAAGTAAAACGAGTAAAGTCTTTGAAGTATTTAAGCGACACAAAAGAGCATGCTTTTAATGCTTATAAGCCTATAGCTAGAACAATGCTCCAAGCAGAATTTATCTTGATTCTTCTACTCTCTTTAGGGATGTGGTTTCTTTGATATATATTTTTGATGATAATGCAGGTGTAGATAATCTGAGTATTAAAGGTGAACTTCATAAGTACCTTATAAAAGTACGCCGTCATTCACTTGGTGATGTTTTGTCTTTTAGAAACAAAGAACATATAACAAAGCTCCATACATATAAAATCTCTGCACTAGAGCCAAGAGTAGTTACTTTAGAACATATAAGCTCCCACGTTCTTGAAGTGAAACCTACTAAAGACTTACATGTAGCATGGTGCATCATAGACTCTAAATCAGTTGAAAAAGTACTGCCATCTTTATGTGAGATAGGGGTAAGTCGTATCTCTTTTATAGGCTGCGATAGAAGTCAAAAAAACTTCAAGATAGACTTCAAACGCTACGAGAGAATAGTAGAAGCCTCTATGCAACAGAGTGGAAGAACTTCTTTTATGAGTTTTGATACTTATAAAAATATCGCTGCGTTTATACAAGAGTTTCCCGATACAAAAGTTTTTGACTTTACAGATAATGTCTTAAGTGGAGATAGCTCGTTTAAAAGAGTGCTTATAGGCTGTGAGGGTGGATTCTCCAAAGATGAAAAAGAGATGCTAAAAACTCAAGAAGTCTTTAGACTCAACTCTCCTTTGGTACTGCGTTCTGAGTCTGCTGTTATGGCAGTAGCGTCAAAAATTTTGCTATAATAATTTAGCTTATATAAGGAAAATAACAATGAGTATTCAAATTTTACAAAAACTAGCACTTGTGCTTCTAATGAGTAGTAGCTTATATGCAGTGCAAAGCATAAAAGTCAATACAAACACAAAGTATACAGCCAATGTAGTTCCTAAAAAAATGACAGTTCAAGAGAAGAAACAACGTTTTCGTGATTTGGTTGTACCTGCAGTAGAAAAAGTGTATGCTGACTTAGATGCTAAGTATAAAGAAGCTAAAGTTATGGTAGATGCAGGGAAAACTGATGGAAAAATAGCAGAGCTTATGAAGTCTTACAGTGCAAAAAGTCCACAAGATTTACTGACTCGTATGAAACCTCATGCCAAAAGTGTGGCTATTGCACAAGCTGCAATGGAGTCTGCATGGGCTACTTCAAGGTTTACAAGAGTTGCTACAAACCTTTTTGGTGTTTGGTCTTTTACCAAGAGTGAGCCAAGAGTAGCAGCCGGAGAGAAACGCGGGAAGAAGACTATTTATGTTAAAAAGTATGCCAATATTGAAGCTTCCATTCGTGACTATTACAGAGTTTTGGCTGTTGGACGAGTTTTTGGTGCATTTAGAGCCCAAAAGATGAAAAGTAATGACCCATATAAGTTAGTAAAAAAGCTAGATAAGTACTCTGAAAAAGGTGCTGAGTATGGAAAAGAACTGAGCTCTATGATTCGTTATAATCGCTTTTATGAGTTTGATTAGAGTTAGGTAACAGTACTTAAAAGCTATAAATTGATTATAAAGATGATATATGCTATAATTATCTTACGAAACTAAGAGGTGGAGACTGACCTTCCATATGCTTACAGTTTTAGAAGTAGACCACAGCTAAAGCCAACAGTGATAGATACCCCTTACTAGGGATAGTAATGATAAGGTTAAAAGATTCCAGTTTGGTCACTGGACTTAGTTCATATATTTTTCTATATCTTCTTCACAATTTTTCTTCAACAACTTAAAAGAATCATCTTTATAATATTTCTTAAGTGTCTCTGGTTTTAATCTAAATATAGTACTGCAACTTGTATGGTGCTTATCCTGCTTGAGGGAGTAAAGAATATACTCATCATTCACATTTGCTATGAAATTATTAGAACCGAGCAAATCTTTATAATTGACAACTGCTATTGTATTGCTATCTTAAATCAAACTAGTGGATAACTTCAAAAGGGTATTTTTATCAGTTTCATTAATATTTTGAAGTAATTCGGTTACAAAGTCAGTGAACTTTTTAGCTGTGCTAAAATATATGTTTT
>JALSMC010000290.1 GCA_026987995.1 Sulfurimonas sp.
CAAACAACACAGCAGAACTCGGGGCTTTGTATGAGTCATTACTCATAGCTCAAAGAGAAGCAAATGCAGGAAATAGAGTCAGCATCAAGTGTGACTCCATGTACTCCATAGACTGCATAAGTAAATGGGCTATCTCGTGGGAGAAAAAGAACTGGACAAAAAAAGGTGGTGAGATTAAAAACCTCTCTATCATTAAAAAAGCCTACTATCTCTACAATGAAATAAAGCAAGATGTAAAACTCTCACATATAAAAGCCCATGCAGGGTATGAGGGTAATGAGTTAGCAGATAGAATGACAATGTATGCAATACAAGAAAAAAGTGTCGCATTTGTGAAGTATGATGAGAAGCTAGACATTCCTGCACTTCTTAAAATGAGAGCTGGTTAAACGCCACCCTATCCGATGACTGAAGATGATTTTGAAGAAGACTTTGAACCTACTTGGCTCACAAAACAAAAAGAAGATGCACTTCTAACTGAAAAAGCCTACCTCAAAAATGAAAAAGTTATCTACAAAGAGGGTGACCAACTTGGAAACTTTCTTTTTGTGAACTATAACAAAGCTAAAAACCGAGCTACTTTTTTATGCCAAGAGTGTGGTCGAAAGTTCACTTACAATATTTATGCAATCAAAAATAAAAAACGATGTAAATGGCAGAAGTTTCACAACAAGCCATTTAAAAGTAGCTCTTAAGTAAGAGACCCTAAACTTAGTCTAAGTCTATTGCCAAAGACTTTAGAGTCTCTAAATCTACAAGCTGTAAAATCGCCTCATGTGTTGAGTGTATAAAAATCTGTGGAGCATTTCCATCTTTTACTGACTGAGCAAAACGAACCCCTGAAAGACACCAAGATTCCCCCGCTTTTACACCAACAAAACCATGCTGAGGCATAGGAGTTGAGAGGTCATTTCCTGTGCGTTTAGAGTAGTCTAAAAACTCTTGACTTGCATATATACAGATGGCATGCATCCCTTTGTTTTGAGGAGTAACAGTACATGAACCATCTCTAAAAAAACCTGTAATTGGGTCAAGTGAGCATGGTTCTAGTGGTTCACCGAGTACATTTAATCTTTTAGGGTCAAGAATGTGTTTTGGCATAAGGAAGTCCTAATTTTTTCATGATTGTAGCTTAGTATTTATTTACTTCTTTGGCTTTGAGAAACTAACAGATGATTTTAAAGCTCTGTTAATTTTTATTTAACTTCATAGCTTAAGAAAAAACTGTTAAAATTACAAAATATCATGGAACAAGGAAGAAAATGAAAATATTATTCAATATACTCATCATGACAACACTTAGTTACGGAGCAAATTTTACACTTCTCAGCCCAGACTTAGCAGGACAACTTACCAAGACTCAAGAATTTGATGGTTTTGGTTGCAGTGGAAAAAATATATCTCCTGAGCTTTCTTGGAAAGATGCACCTAGTAACACTAAAAGTTTCGCAGTAACAATGTATGACCCTGATGCACCTACAGGTAGTGGTTGGTGGCACTGGACACTTTTTAATATCCCTGCAACTGCTACAAAAATAGCTACAAACGCCACTCGCTCAAAACTTCTCCCAAAAGGAGCAACAGAGGGAACAAATGACTACGGTATAGTCGGTTTTGGAGGAGCATGCCCACCAAAAGGCGATGGTTTTCACACTTACATCACCACTGTCTATGCACTTGATGTAGATAAACTAGACATAGATGCAAGTACCAACCAAGCTGTTGTGGGTTACATGATAAATGCCCATACAATTGAGAAAAGCTCGATTGTTAGTTACTATAAAAGATAAACACATAAAGGAAAAAATATGAAAACAATGACATGTAAACAGCTCGGCGGAGCCTGTGATAAAGAATTTCAAGCAGAAACATTTGAGGAGATGGCGGAACTTAGCCGTGCTCACGGAATGCAGATGTTTAGTGAAGGTGACAAGCCTCATGTAGTGGTTATAGAAGAGATGATTGCACTTATGACTAACCCAGGAGGCATGCAAGAGTGGGTGGATGATAAAAAAGCTCTGTTTGCCGCTGCACCTGAAGACTAAAAGCAGATATTAGATGGCATATTACATATTAAAACTCGTAATTACTACACTTCTGATTGTACTTATTTCTGAAATTGCTAAAAGAAATAGTCTTATGGGAGCGATGTTAGCTGCCATCCCTTTAGTCTCAATTTTAGCGATGATATGGATGTATATCGATACAAGTGATGCTAAGAGTGCAGTGGATTTTTCAAACTCTATTGTGTGGTTGATCGCTCCATCTATGACACTTTTCATCACATTTCCGATTTTAATCAAAAGAGGACTTGGCTTTTATCCGAGTCTCTCTATCGCGGTTATCATGACAATACTTGCTTACTACAGTGTCATACTTCTTTTACAAAAATTAGGAGTGAGGTAAGACTCTAAAACCTGAGTAAGCAACACCTGATAGCTCTGCCATCTCACGATTCCAAGTTGCTAAATCATTTTTGTTAAATTTACTAAAATCATCATGCCCACATGCTCTAGCCATTACTTGCATCAGTTGTGTTGAGGCTGTAAAAAAGTTATGTAACTGTTCGGCAGACTTGTCTATATTTAAATTCTTACGCAGGGACTCTTTTTGTGTTGCTATTCCTGCTGGGCAGTTGTTTGTATGGCACATTCGAGCACCCACACAGCCTATAGACTGCATCGCTGAGTTTGAGAGTGCAACTCCATCTGCACCAAGGGCTAAGGCTTTTACAAAGTCTATAGGAACACGAAGTCCACCTGTTATGATAAGTGTCACACGACCACTTGCCCCTTGTTTGTCTAAGTATGCTCTAGCTCTTGCTAATGCAGGAATAGTAGGAACTGATATATGATTTCTAAAAATCTCAGGAGCAGCACCAGTTCCCCCACCTCGCCCATCAAGTATAATATAATCAGCACTAGCATCAAGTGCAAACTGTATATCTGCTTCTATATGGTTTGCACTGAGTTTAAAACCTATTGGGATTCCTCCTGTTATTTCTCTTACTCTATCTGCAAACTCTTTAAAGTCTTGTACGGTTTCGAGGTCTGTAAATGTTGGAGGAGAGATAGCAGGTGTTCCCTCCTTTATGCCCCTCACCTCTGCAATTTTTCCGATATTTTTACTCGCTGGAAGATGTCCACCCGTACCTGTTTTTGCACCTTGACCACCCTTAAAGTGAAAAGCTTGTACATTTTTTAGTTTTGCTTCATCGTAACCAAACTTTGCAGATGCCAACTCATAAAAGTAACGGCTATTTGATGATTGCTCTTCTGGTAGCATGCCACCCTCACCTGAACAGATACCTGTTCCAGCTAACTCGGCTCCCTTAGCTAAAGATATTTTTGCTTCTTCAGAGAGAGCACCAAAACTCATATCCGAGACAAAAAGAGGTATATTAAGAACAAGTGGTTTTTTCGCTTGGGGTCCGATGATGAGTTGTGTAGCTACAGTTCTATCTTCAAGGAGCGGTTTAGTAGCCATCTGGGCAACCATAACTTGTAAATCGTTCCACTCAGGAAGTGTATAACCTGGTACTCCCATAGATGTCATTGCCCCATGATGTCCAAGGTTTGAGAGTCCATTTTTAGCTAGTTCATGGATGTAACTGAGTGTCGGTTCTTCTTTTGTAGAAGCTACTTCTTTTTTTGTACTCGTTTGCTCAGATACTGGAGCTTCTTCTCCAACTTGCTCATCACTAAAGTTTTGATGAGTTCCATCACAGAAAGGTTTGTTAGCACTCTGCTTACAAGCACAAAGATAAGCCTCTCCATCTTTCTCTGGCGTAAAAGCTTTTGGGCTAAAAGGTGTACCAGAATGTGAACCATCACAAAATGGTTGTGAAGCGGACTTTCCACAAGCACAAAAGTAATACTCTTCACCTTTTTTTAGTATAACTTGACTTGGTTTATTATCTGCAATGATTGGGGTTTCCATTTTCTAATCCTTTGAATATCGCTCTATAAATCGTCTATACTTCACTTCACTCGGTGTTTTGATGACAAAGAGTTCGGCCTCATCGTTTACTGTCAAACTAACACTCGAAGCATCTTTTAAAACATAAAAATCATCTTTTGTCAGTACCTCTTCATCTAAGTCAAGTGTACCCTCTAAAAGATAATAAGAGTAGGTAAATGCAGGGTCAAGAACTTCTTCAAATTTTCCACTTTTATATGTCGTTTTTTGTATCTCTAAACCTTCAGTGATACTCTCAATACTTCCATTTTTTCCAATATATGTAAGTACCTCTTTATTACCATCACTCACACTATGAAAACAGGTTGATTCATAGTCTTTATAAGTCGCATCTTGTGGCATAGTTTTTGCAAAATCAGGGTCAAACCAGATTTGAAAAAGCTCGGTCCCTTTTGTGATTTTCTCAGAGTGTGAAACACCACTTCCCGCCTGAATTGCTTGTACATCACCTGCATTTAGAGGAGTATAGACCTTTGATACTGTGTCATAGTGCTCAACTGAACCCTTAAAAACAAAAGTTATTATCTCAAAACCCTCATGCGGATGCAGAGGAAACTCAGCAGTCTCGTGAGCTACTAAATGTGCCCAGTAAAAGATGTTTGAGTAAGCTGTCGTTCCATCAAAGTTTGGAAAGCCTATTGGTTTATTCTCTGTAAATGCACCATTGAAAAGAGGCTCTATTTGTTGTTGATCTTTTCTTAAATGTTTAACTTTACTCATTTTCTACTCCTCATTCTTTAGATATAGTATAGTCTTTTTAGACTATACTTTCGTAACTAAAAAAGGGATAAGTAAAATGAAAGCAGAAATACAGGCTAGTGCTTGGTTTGAAGACCTTTACAAACAAAATGAAACTAAACATGAAAACATCCCATGGGCAAGACAAGATGTAAATCCTCTTTTGCAAACTTACTTAGATACAAAAAAAATACATAAAGGGAAAGCTCTTGTTATTGGTTGTGGTCTTGGTGATGATGCATTTGCACTAGCAAATGCAGGGTATGACACTTTAGCCATTGACATTTCGCAAACAGCATTATGTATTGCTCAAAAAAGATTTCCTGACTCAAATATAACTTACGAGAAACAAGACATCTTTCATATGCCCACAAAATATGTTGAGTATTTTGACTTTATTTTTGAAGCATTTACTATCCAGTCCTTACCAAGAGAGTTTCGAGAAAAGATGATAAAAGCTGTGGCACAATGTGTTGCGAAAGAGGGTGAACTCCTTGTAGTCGCTCACAAAAAAGAGTTAAACGATGGTGGGCCTCCGTGGCCTCTTACAGAAGTTGAGATAGGGCAGTTTGATGTGCATCTTCAAAAAATAGATTTTGAATTAGTTACAGAAAAGTCCCACATCTCTAACACTAGATTTCGAGTTTTATATAAAAAGACTTCATGAAAAAAATACAAACAGCACTTCTAAAGTGGTATAAAAAAGAGGGGCGCCATGAACTTCCATGGCGTTTAACTGACAATCTTTACCATGTGTATCTTAGTGAGATAATGCTCCAACAAACACAGGTAAATCGTGTAAGAGATGAGTACTATCCTCAGTTTTTGGCTAAATTTCCCTCGCTTAAAGCACTAGCAAATGCTCATCAAGATGATGTGCTTGCTGCTTGGAGTGGGCTTGGTTACTACTCCCGAGCTAGAAACCTACACAAAACTGCCAAACTCACCCAAGATGGACTGCCTCAAACAACAAAAGAGCTGATGGCACTTCCAGGCATCGGTGAGTACACAGCTAGTGCAGTTTGTAGTTTTGGGCTAAGTCAAAATGTACCTGTAGTCGATACAAATATTGCTAGAGTCATTAAACGCCACTTCGCACTACTCTCCCCTAAAGTAAAAACTCTATGGCAACAAGCCGAAGTTTTTGTAAATGCAAAGGAGCCTAGAAGTCACAACCTTGCTTTAATGGATTTGGGTTCACTCATCTGTCTGCCTAAAAACCCTAAATGCGAAGAATGCCCACTTGAAAACTCCTGTTTAGGAAAAGCGGAACCAGAGATATACACAAAAACTAAAAAAACAGTCTATGAAAATATGGAACTGTTTTTAGGAGTTTGTATTAAGAATGAAAAAATTGTACTTGAAACCTCAACACAAAAAATGTACAAAGATATGTTAGTTTTGCCAAATGTTGAGCCCATTGAAGAAGATTATATAGGAGAGTTTAAACACTCCTATACTAAGTATAAAATCACTGTTAAACTCTATAGAGTAGAAACTGTTCCAGAGAATATCACTTGGATAAATTTAAAAGATTTAGAGTCCTCACCCATCTCTTCACTTACAAAAAAAGCTCAGAAGTTTTTTTAAAACTTTAGTCTAAACTCACTCCCCTCTCCAAGAACAGATTTAACCTCTACCTCTATCTTATAAGTATCACAAATCTGTTTAACGATGTTGAGCCCTACTCCAAAACCACCTGCGATTTTTGAGTCACGACTGTAGAGCTCAAAGATTGCTTCTAGTTTGTCTTTTGCTATGCCTACTCCTTCATCTTTTATGATAAAGAGCCCCTCTTTTAAAGTAATGTGTATGGTACTCTCAGGCATAGAGTACTTGATGGCATTTGATAGCAGGTTTGAGATGAGGAGTTCGGCACGAGATTCTATGATATATAGCGATGCTTCTTCTATCACGGTTTCTACCACTATACCCTTTGCATCACTTAGCTCTGAGTAGTACTTCACCACTCGCTTTACTACCTCATCAAGTGCTACATTAGTACTCTCTTCTTGTTTATCACTAAAGTTCAAGTAAGTAAGTGAGTTGTATATAGTCTCGAGTTGTTTGGTACTTATAGAGATATTTGTAAGGATTTTTTTATCATATACCTCTTTTTTTATAG
The DNA here is from genome assembly GCA_026987995.1 of Sulfurimonas sp. Lineage (GTDB taxonomy): Bacteria > Campylobacterota > Campylobacteria > Campylobacterales > Sulfurimonadaceae > Sulfurimonas. Next base: position 6,842 of record JALSMC010000290.1, read on the forward strand.
CACGAGAAGCACTCATTTTTAAGGCTGTAATTGGTGTGTTTAGCTCATGTGATACATCTTGAATGAACTCTTCTATCTGCTCTATGCGTTTATGGACTGGTTTCA
>JALSMC010000291.1 GCA_026987995.1 Sulfurimonas sp.
TAGCTGCATCGGTTGTTTTTACGCGCGAAGCAGGACATATTAAATACTTTTTTTACCTTCTCGCATTTACTTCCATAGCTGCTTATGTCATGGCATTTATAGCCTACAATGTTACACTCTTCTTTACTTAAGAGGTACCCTTAAGTTATAATGCTTTATAATAGCCAAAAGAAAAGGGAGTAGTTGTGTCAAAACTTTTGATTGTAGAAGATAGTATCATTGTTCAAGCAGGTTTTAAAGAGATACTTGATGGCATGAATAATTTTAATTATGACCTAGTTTCATCTTATGAAGAAGCAAAAAATCTTTTAAAGAAACGCCGTTACGAATATGCTGTAGTTCAAAGAGTTCTCCCCGATGCTCCAAATGGTGAAGTTATTGCACTTTGCAACAAACACTACCTTGCTCCTTTAGTTTCTACAAAAACAATTGATGAAGATTTTTTTGATGACTTTGAGGGTGCTCAAATTGTTTCATATGTGAAAAAATCCAAGAAAAACAATGAAAAAAATATCATTAAAAAACTACTGCAGCTCCAAAGAAATAAACAAATATCTATTCTTGTCGTAAGTGACTCGAGTATCTTCAGCTCTTACTTAAAACAAAACCTAAACCTGCATAGTTTTAAAGTTTATAGTGCAGCTAATAGTGAGTCAGCCTATGAAAGGCTCTCTCTACACCCTGAGATATCACTTCTTATCATAGACTCAAATGGTCCTTATGTAAATACAGAAGAAATTGTAACTTATGCAAGAGCACATCAATCAAATGATGATTTGAAGATACTTGTTTTAGCAGATGAGACAAACTCATTTCAAACAAACATTCTTTTAAATGCAGGTGCAGATGATTATCTTGTCAAAGATTTCTCCCGTGATGAGTTTTATGTTAGGGTTTACCAAAACATTAACAAACTCTGTTAGAATAAATTTATGAATAAAATATTAATGATTGAAGATGACTTAGAATTAGCAGAGATACTCACAGAGTACCTCGAGCAGTTTGAGTTTGAGGTTATAACAGAAGATGACCCTTTTAAGGCTGTAAGTATATTAAAGTTAGAAAAGTTTGACTTAGTCATCCTTGACTTGACACTTCCTGGTATGGATGGTTTAGAAGTTTGTGAAGCTATTCGTGAGCGTCAAGATATTCCTATTATCATCTCATCAGCACGTTCTGATGTTACGGACAAGATAAAAGCACTTGAACTGGGTGCAGATGACTATATGCCAAAACCTTATGACCCACGTGAGCTTGAAGCACGTATTCACTCTGTTCTTCGTCGTTATGAAGCAAAAAGTGAGCAAAAAGAAGAAAGTAAAAGTGACTTTAAATGTGACAAAGAGACTATGATTATCACATACAAAGGTCGTAATATCGATCTTACAAACGCAGAGTTTGGAATCCTTTCATATATGATTAGTAAACAAGGGCTTGTTGTGTCACGTGAAGACTTAATTCATAATGTAAATGCCATTAATGAAGACTCATCAAACAAAAGTATAGATGTTATGGTTGGACGCATTCGAAATAAGCTCGGTGATAAAGCACTTATTGAGTCTGTTCGTGGTGTTGGTTATAAACTTTTAAAGTAGAGATATCTTTTTGAAAAAACATGCTGTTCTAATTACTGTACTTTTCGCTCTGAGTGTATCACTTGTGAGTGTTAGTGTGATTTTCTTGGAATTTTATAAGATTAACAAACAGCAGTATATAGATCATATTTTTACAAAGTATTCTGTAATTACTCAGATTTATCGTGATCACGAGCAACGCCAAAACTCCGAGACGATGCTTGATGCAAACCTTGCAGTATATAAAATGCAAATTGTAAAAGAAGAAGAAGAACAAAAAGCAGTCTTAAATGAGGGAACTGTTCTTAAACGAGAAGGTTTTGAGAGTTTAAGTGCATCGCTAATGTATGATGAAAATGGCTTTTATGCACAAAATAGAATAACAAAACTTCGTGCTACTATGATACGACATAAGAAAATCCTTTACTTTCATATTCAAACAAAAAATGCAGGAATTCTTATAAAAGATGAGCAGTTAGCACCCTATAATTATCTCAATATTATGTATGCTTTTAGTACAATTTTTATGATTATAAGTGCATCATTTATTTTAGTTCTACAAAAACTTCGACCTCTAATCCGTTTAAGACGTAAAATCGCTCTTTTTGGGGATGGAAATCTTAATATCTCTTTTAAAACTAACTCTTGTGATGAGATAGGTCTTGTCTCAAATGAACTAGAATCAACAAAAGAAAAAATCAATACTATTTTAGAGTCGCGTACACTTTTTTTGAGAAATATTATGCATGAGCTCAAAACGCCTATAGCAAAAGGAACTATCGCTACTCAAATGTTAGATTCAGAGAAACAACGTAATAGGTTTTCTAGTATATTTAACCGTCTTGAAGCCTTGGTGACAGAGTTTGCACTTATTGAAGAGGTGACTAGCATAGATGATAAACGCGACTTTAGTGAGTACCGACTTATAGATATTATTGATGGGGCTATTGATATGGCAATGGTTGAGCGAGATGTTGTAAGTATAAATATCGCTAGTGATGAGAAACTTCATGCAAACTATAGGCTCTACACAACTGCGATAAAAAACATGATAGACAATGCTATGAAGTACTCTAGTGATAAGCATATAAATATACTTATGCTCAATGGTGAACTCTGTTTTGAAAGTAAAGGGGAGTGCTTATCACAGCCACTAAGTTACTATATAGAACCATTTACTAAAGACAATCCTTCAAAAAACAGTTTTGGTTTAGGACTCTACCTTGTTGATTCTATTTTAAAAGCACACGGTCAGGTTTTAGCACATGAGTATGAAGATGGAGTCAATCGTTTTATATTCGCATAAGTTTTAGAGTGTAAACTATACTAATGAATAAATACATTTATCTTACTTTAATAGCTTTTCTTGCTGTTTCATTTTTTACTTTTGGTTGGTTAAGTCACTCAGCATATTCCCCCGGAAAAAAGATAAAAAAAGTCACTACTTTAATGAAAATAAAAAGAGAAAAAGAACTCAATGTAGTCTTACTTAACTCTCCATCGACTTACTATATAGGTATTGATGGTCCTACAGGTTTTGAGTATGATTTATTAGCTTCGTATGCCAAACACTTAGATGTAAAACTTAACATTACACCTGCTCACACTATAGCCCAAGCGATAAAAATGAGTCAAAATCCAAATATCCATATCACATCAGCATCTCTAACTAAAACCCTACAAAGAGAAGAGATTTTTAATTTTGGGCCCTCTTATTTTGAAGTACAAGAACAAGTCATCTGTTATAGGGGTATGCTCAGGAAAAATAAATTTCCACGTGATGTAGAAGATTTAGCTGGACTTAACATCATGGTAGGAACAAATACCAGCTATTCACAAACAATCAAATCTTTGAAAAATGATGGTTTTGACATAAATGCGACTTTTACTTCAGAATTTTCAACTGAAGAATTACTACAAAAAGTGTCAAGTCATGAAATAGACTGTACTATTGCCGATTCAAATATTTATGCCCTCAATCTACGCTACTTTCCTGAGATAGCAATGGCATTTTCCATTAGTGGGAGAGAACAACTCTCATGGATACTCCAAACAGATACACCAGAACTTAAAGCAGATATGTACTCATGGTTAAACACTTTTAACCAACAAGGTAAAATGATACAACTAAAAGATCACTACTACTCGTATGTGCTCTTTTTCGATTACTACAATACAAAGATGTTTTATAAACGCATTAAAAGTCGCTTGCCAAAGTATAAAAAAATGTTTGAAGAAGCAGGAACTCGTTTTGGGATTCCATGGACATTACTTGCGAGTATATCGTATCAAGAATCTCACTGGAATCCAAAAGCCAAAAGTTTTACAGGTGTTCGTGGACTGATGATGCTTACAAAAAATACAGCAAAACTTTTAGGTGTGAAAAATAGACTTGACCCTAAATCGAGTATAATAGGTGGCACTAGACACATTAAGCAGATGCTGAAATTTGTACCTAAAGAAGTAAGTGGTGAAAATAGGCTGAAATTTGCACTAGCTGCTTATAACATTGGCTTAGGTCACATTAGAGATGCACAGAGTTTAGCAAGAGAGATAGGACTCAATGAAAATATTTGGAGTGATTTAAAAATAGTACTGCCACTACTTTCTCAAAAAAAGTTCTATAGAGATTTAAAATATGGATATGCAAGAGGGGAAGAGCCTGTAAAGTATGTAGAGTCTATATACAATTACAGGGATATTTTAGAAAATAGAACGAGTATTTCTATAGTGAAGTAGGTTCTTGTCCAAGTTCGCTTAAAAATGTTTCCATGTCGTATTTGATTCTATATTCTGGAGTCATTATATGAATAAGAACATCACCTAAGTCGATTACAACCCAGTCACCACTCTCATCAACATTGTTAAAGTTTTCAGCAGGTTTGAGCCCATTTTTAAGGTGGTCGAGAAGTGCTGTTGTATGTTTAGTACCCAAAGATGAAGCGATAATCGCATAATCAACAAAGTAGTTCTTCTCTCTGAGGTCAAAAACCTCTATTGCTTCAGCTTTGTTTGTATCGAGTACTTGTGTGATTTTTTCTATTCTAGTTGTCATTTTTTTCCTTATAGTAATTCATTATCTCTTGCGCATTTACTGTGCAGAGTCTTTCTTTATTCATTAATTCTCTTAGAGTTGTAGATGATATGTTTTCTTGTACTAAAAGTTTTATAAACTCTTGGGGTACATGTATCTCATCTCTCGTGGCTACTACAAAGGTAACCAACTCTTGTAACTCATCAAACTTGTACCACTTTTTTAAATCTTTTAAATTATCAGCACCTATAACTACATAAACTTTATCGTAACTTTCTAAAAGATATTTTACAGTTGTAATAGTTGGAACTTTTTCATTTTTTTGTACTTCAAAAGAGTCGATTAAGACATTTTTGTAAGGAGCAAATATCTCTTTTAACCACTTTAATCGTTTCTTCGCAGGTGCAAAAGAGGAGGATTTAAAGGGGTTTAGAAAAGTCGGCATGATAATAATTTTATCAATTTCACTTAGGGGTAAAAGTGCTTTTACAACAGCTTCATGACCAAGGTGAGGAGGGTCAAAACTACCCCCAAAAAGTGCTACAGTTCTCATTTAATGCGAATTATAGCTAAAATAAGCTAAAATAAGCCAATTAAAAAATTATAGGAATTCTAATGGCACTAAAAATAGCAATTAATGGATTTGGTAGAATTGGTCGTTGTGTTGCTCGTATAGCTGCATCAAGAGATGATGTAGAGATTGTAGCGATTAACGATATGGCAAGTATGGATATGATGCTTTATCTTCTTAAAAATGACTCTGTGCATGGAACATTTAAAAGTGAAGTTGTACAACTCGATGATGAAAACATCACGATAGATGGTCATAAAATAAGAGTATTTTCAGACCGTGACCCTAAAAATCTCAAGTTTGCTGATTGTGGTGCTGATATGGTTTTAGAGTGTACAGGTGTTTTTCTCACTCAAGAATCAGCACAAGTTCACATTGACAATGGAGTAGAAAAAGTTTTATTTTCAGCTCCTTCAAAAGACACTGCAACTGATACTTTTGTTATGGGTGTAAACCACGATCTCTATGCAGGTCAGAAAATAGTTTCAAATGCATCTTGTACGACTAACTGTTTAGGTCCTATTGCTAAAGTTTTAGATGATGCTTTTGGAATTGAGAAAGGTCTTATGACAACTATTCACTCTTACACAAATGATCAAAATATCTTAGATGTAAAACACACTAAAGATAAACGCCGAGCTCGTGCAGGTGCTATAAACATGATACCAACAACTACAGGTGCAGCAAAAGCGATAAGCCTTGTTATGCCACAACTTAAAGGTCGTCTTCATGGTCAGTCTGTTCGTGTTCCAACTCCAGATGTTTCTATGGTTGACTTAAATGTTGTTGTAAAGAGAGAAACAACTAAAGAAGAAGTAACAAAAGTGTTTAATGATGCTGCAAATGGCTCACTCAAAGGTCTTCTCCTTATGGACAAAGAGATGCGTGTGTCTCAAGACTTCGTAGGTTGTGAGTATAGCTCAATAGTGGCTGAAGATTTAACTCAAGTTATCGGTGGTGATATGGTTAAAATAATGGCTTGGTACGATAACGAGTGGGGTTATTCTATGCGTTTAGTAGACATGGCTCTACATATATCTAAATAGGATAAAAATTGGAATTATTAAATATAAAAAATTTAGACTTAGCAAATAAAAAAGTATTTATTAGATGTGATTTTAATGTTCCTATGGATGAGTTTGGAAATATCTCTGATGACAGACGTATCCGTTCAGCACTTACAACTCTGAACTACTGTCTTGATCAAGACTGTTCTATCATCTTAGCATCACATTTAGGACGTCCAAAGGGTGAGGTAAATGAAAAGTATTCTTTAGCACCTATCGCACGCCGCTTACATCATTTACTCAAACGCGAAGTAACTCTTGCTTCAGATGTAGTTGGTGCGGATGCGATGGCTAAAGTCAGAGATATGAAATGTTGTGACATCATCTTGCTAGAGAACCTGCGTTATGAAGCGGGCGAAACTACAAACGACACCAAACTTGCAAAACAACTTGCAGATATGGCGGACATTTACATCAACGATGCGTTTGGTGTGAGTCATAGAGCACATGCTTCAGTAGAGGGCATCACTCACTTTTTTGACGATGATCATAAAGCAGCTGGCTTTTTACTAGAACGCGAGATAAAGTTTTTTGGTAAACTCATAAACGAACCAGTACGTCCTTTTGCTGCCATAGTTGGTGGTAGTAAGGTCTCAGGAAAACTTGAAGCTCTTAAAAACCTTCTGCCTAAAGTAGATAAGATTTTCATCGGTGGTGGGATGGCGTTTACCTTTTTAAAACAGATGGG
>JALSMC010000292.1 GCA_026987995.1 Sulfurimonas sp.
TGCTTTAGTACATTACGTAAAAGGTCTACATCATAGCTTACAAGACTTGGAGCCGTTCCATACTGACCCTTACCATCTTCACCATGACATCCACTACATGATGCGAATGAAGCAGGTTGCTCACCTTTCATACCACCAGCAACATAAACTGCGATTTCCTCAGCATCTGCACCAGTAGCCATACCAGCTGGCATTTCGCCCATAGCATAACCAAGTTTATTTTGACCATTCTCGATTACATCTAATACTTGCTCTTTAGTCAATCTTCTAGTGGCAAGTGTAGGTCCAACAAGCTTCTTATCTGTATTAATAGCATGACAACTTTTACATCCATGTTGTTGTAATAGTGCATCACCTGAGTTACCATAGTCACCCTCTGGTGTGTCATTATTACTCTCAAACCAAGCATTGTACTCTTCTAGTGGAAGTACAACAATTCTAGAGTACATATATGAGTGATCTGTACCACAGTACTCAGCACATTCTACATCGTATTCACCAACTGTGTCAGTGTTAAACCACTGTTTTGTTATACGACCTGGAACTACATCCTCTTTCATACGAAAAGCCGGAACAAAAAATGAATGTAAAACATCATCAAGTGGTGCAGTCATCTCTAAAATTACATTTGTGTTAACCGGTACAAATAATGCAGATTTACCCATTGTACCTTTTGTAATTATTTTTCCATTCTCATCACGTACAGCCTTAGTAAATGCTCCACCAAGTTTGTGAACAAATCCATTTTTATTTGGAGCATATTCATATCTCCATTTCCACTTAGAACCTTCAACTTGAACTGTAATACTATCAGCAGCAGCAGGCATAGTTCTAGCAGTTACCATTGATGTATAACCGTACCAAAAACATACAAATAGAGTGATTGTAGGAACAACTGTCCAAACAATCTCTAAAAGTGTATTGTGAGTAACATTTTCAATGTCCTCATTTTTAACATTACTTTCGCGATATTTCCATGCTAAATATACCATTGGAACTACAACAGAAGCAAAAAGAGCAAGTGAAATCCATAAGTTGATTTCAAGAGCTTCTTGAATATGCTCTGCGATTATTGTACCGCTTGTATTAAATCCTTGTAACATATGGCCTCCTTAGTGCTCTGAGTGTGTAGCTTCATGGCTAACATCACTCGTATGTTCTGATACAACATCAGAACCAGTTGTGTGGTGACCAGCTGTAGGACTACCACCACTCGTTGCTTCAGATGAAATATAGCTCTCATCAGAATATTGAAAATTCTGTACATCGAAAATTACGATTGAAAAGAAAAAGACAACGATAAAAACAGCAAACATTACTGTCCATCCTATTAAAGTTTCACCCTTAAGGTGCATATAATAAAATAAAATTATTAAAGCTTTAATAAGACCAATTAACATCTGAACGCCAAAAGTAGCATCCGTTAAGAACATACTTGGCTGAATAAAAGTAATAGTAGTTAGAACTAAAAGTCCAATAAGAACTTTGTAATAACCACCTTTTTCTTCTGCATAATTTACATTTGAATTAGTGCTCATTGCTATGTCCTCCAAAAAGTGATCCTATATCTGGCATGTGATATCCACCTGCATCACAACCAATCATATAAAAGTAAGGAAAAACAAATACCCAAATTAAGTGAACTAAATCCCAGTATAGTGCAATATTCCAATAAAGAATGTGATGATCAGTAGTTACTTTACCCGTATTGATACGCTTAAGTAACCATAACATAAGACCAATACCTATGATAATGTGAAAACCATGTAAACCAGTCATTGTAAAATACATTCCGAAGAATAAAATTTGACCAAAAGGTTTAGAGTGTGCATTACCAGACTGAAGTGCATCAAGACCTAAGAAAACACCGTGCTGATACTCTAAAGACCACTCAATTGCTTTGACTCCTAAGAACACAAAAGCAAGTAAAATTGTAGCCCAAATCATAAGCTTAGCACCCTTTACATCTCCACTACGCATCTTGAGTAAACCAAGACCCATAGTAAGTGCAGATATAAGAAGTACTACTGTATTAAAACCACCAAGAACTCTATTTAAAGATGCTGAAGCATCAATAAAGTCATTGTGGTGTAATGTAAAGTAATATGTAAGAACCATAAACATAGCTCCAAACATTAATACCTCAGTAAGCATGAAAAGCCAGAAACCTAGCTTTCCACCGTAAAAGTCACCTTGCCATCCTTGAACTTCATGTTCAACACCATCGCGACTAGTCGCGATTTCTGGTACATATGCATGATCAGACATTAGTCAATCCTTTTCATAGTTTCATAATCAAACTTAACCACTGGCTCACCATGGTGATACTCATATGGGTTGAAGTCAACATAAGGAACTTTTGTATGGTTCTCTAATGGTGGTGGTGAACTTGGTAAGTGCCACTCTAATGTTGTAGCATTCCAAGGGTTAGTACCTGAAGGCTCTCCATTTTTCCAGCTATAAAGAAAGTTCCAAAACATAAGAAGTAAACCAGAAAGGATTACAGCTGCTCCAAGACCAGAAATTTGGTGATATATCTGAAACTCAGGAAGATAATCAAAATAACGTCTAGGCATACCGTTGTAACCGGCAATAAACATTGGGAACCAAAGTAAATTCATACCGATAAAGTTTAACCAGAATGCAACTTTAGCCACACCCTCTTTGTACATCTTTCCAGTAACTACTGGGAACCAATAGTGAAGACCAGCAAAGAATAAGAAAACAACTCCACCAAGAATCGCATAGTGAAAGTGTGCAACTGAATAATAAGTATCTTGTAGGTGAATATCAGAACCAACCATAGCGATTGTTACACCTGTTAAACCACCGATAGCAAAAGTTACAATAGTACCTAGTGCCCATAACATTGGTGATTTGAGGATAATTTTACCCTTGTACATTGTAGCAATCCAGTCATAGAACTTGATACCTGTTGGAATAGCAACAAAAAATGTAAGGAATGAAAAAATTGTTTTAGCTATATCTGACATACCAGAAGTAAAAAGGTGGTGACCCCATACTAAGTAGCCGATACCTGCGATTGATGCAGATGAAAGAGCGATTGTACGGTAACCAAAGATTTCTCTTCTAGAAAATACAGGAATAATTTCTGACATAATACCAAATGCTGGTAAAATCATTAAATAAACTGCTGGGTGAGAGTAAATCCAAAATAGGTGCTCAAATAATACTGGATCTCCACCCTTAGATGGATCAAAAATACCAATACCGAAGTACTTCTCTAAAATAGCAAGAATAAGTGTAATCCCAACAACTGGTGTTGCAAGAAGTTGAATCCATGCAGTAGCATAGATACCCCATACAAATAAAGGCATTTTAAAGAAATCCATACCTGGAGCACGAAGACGGTGAATAGTTACAAGAAAGTTAAGACCTGTAAGAATTGAAGCCATACCAAGAACAAAAGCAGCAACAAGTGTAGTAATTACATTTGTATCAGTATTTAAACTATATGGTGCATAAAATGTCCAACCTGTATCTGCAAAACCGTTACCAGTCCATAAAGATGAAAGTGCAATTATACATCCTAAAATGTATAACCAAAATGTAAACCAGTTAAGACGTGGAAAAGATACATCTTTTGCCCCAATCATTAATGGCATTACTATGTTTCCAAATACTGCTGGAATACCTGGAATGATAAATAAGAAAATCATAATTACACCGTGAAGTGTAAAGGCTTGATTAAATGTATCACCATCCATAATTTGTGCACCTGGTGCAAATAACTCAATTCTCATTGCCATTGCCGTAGCGATTGCAACAAAAAAGAATGTGAACATAACTGCTGCATACATAATACCAATACGCTTATGATCTACTGTTAGTAGCCATTGCATAACTTTGGTTTTTGGATGACCAATCGCACAGTGCGTTTCGTCGAAATAACTTTTACTCATTGTCTTCTCCTTTTTTTTGATGGTCATCTTCTTTTCTGCCTGATCTAACTAGCCATATGAAAAATACCAATACTATCGTTATCATTACCGTTGCTGCAATTTTCTCCCAAACAAAAACATAAGTTTTTCCTTTTGGATCATATGCAAAACAAAATAGTAATGTTTTTGCTATTGTTGGTCCTACTTTTCCGTCTGCAGCTTCTATTACAGACATCTTAACATCAAAAGGAAGTTGGTCAATACCGTTAAGGTATCTCGTAATCTTTCCCTCTGGTGATAATACTATCAAGGCTGCACCGTGTATATACTCTACATTTCCATTAGACAAAACGTCTTTTTCGAAATAAAATCCAACTTCATCTGCAAGGACCTTAGAACTGCCATCTTTTCCGATAACAAAATTCCAAGCATCCTCATCAAATGCTCTCGTCATAGATGCTAAAAGATTTCTCTTTTTTGCTGCTGCTAGAGGTCCTGTTTCAGTTTCTGCAAAACTTACTGTAAGTACTCTATAATCAACATTTTCTTTTAAATCTAGTCTACCTAACATATCAGCCATATCATTTAACTGTGGCGTACAAATACCTGAACATCTAAAATAATTCAATGTTAATAGTGTCGGTTTCCCATCCATCAACTCTCTAAGGGTAACTACCTCAGATTTCTCATTAATAAACTTCAGGTCAAGTGAAACACTATCCCCTAACTTTTCTGTAATGCCTAACTCGCTTGCAAACAGAAAATTTATTACTAACGATAAGACTAACATGTATCTAAGCATAGATTCTCCTAACATCCTAATTTCTCCAATATAAATACTGAAAAATACCCGAAAGTATACTTAACCTTATATTAAAGATACTTGAATTAGTTATTATTATTATTTATACTTGATATAATATTTATTTATTATTTTCTGACTCATTCTCTTTTCTTTTACTACCTCTTATAAGATATACAAATAAAGCTATGACTACACTTAGCATCAATATTGCCCAAACTTTACTCCCCATTTCGACTATAATATCACCTTCTGGTTTTTCTGAAAAACAGTAGGGAGAATTTTTAGTAATTGTTGGCGTAACTTTCTCTTCTTTTGCTTGAATTATTGCCATTTTCACATCTGTTGCTAATTGTTCAATTCCACTCATATAACGTGTGATTTTTCCAGTTGGGGAGAGTACTATTAGAGCAGCCCCATGAATATAATCTACTTTTCCATCCTTACCAATAGTTTTTTCAAACTTAAAACCTACACTTTTAGCTAGTTTTCCTGAACTATTGTTTTCACCTATTACAAAATGCCAAGCATCATCAACATAAGATCTATTCATAGAGTGAATAAGATTCTTTTTCTTTGCTACAGCTAAATCAGGTGTTTCATCTTCTGCAAAATCCACTGTAATAACCTTGTAGTCAGTGTTCTCTGCTAAATGTAGTCTACTTAACATAATCGCCATATCATTGAGTTGTGGGGAACAAATACCAGCACATCTAAAGTAGTTTAATGTAAGTAGTGTTGGTTTTGCATCCATAAGTGTTTTCAGTGTCACACTCTGGGATTGTTCGTTTATGAAAGTTAGATCAAGAGGTACATACTCACCTAGTTTTTCGTTAACACCAAGTCTATCTGCATGAAGTAGTTGCATACATAGAAGAAGTATAGTTAGATATTTAGTCATTTGAAGCCTTTTCTTTGGTAAAATTTTGAGAATTATACTTAAGTTATAGTTGATTTAATGTTAAGAAAAAAATAGCTTATAAAAGTTTTTTAGGTTTAAAAAGTAGAAGTGCTGCTAAAGCGATACATGAGAATAGTAAAAAGAACACTACATTTGCTGAGAGTTTAAATGCTATAACTCCAAAAACAGTATTACCTTGAATAATCAAAAAAAGCAGTAGTTTTGTGTGCTTTTCTAGTTTAGCTTTAAATGCATCAGTCAATGAATTTTTTTTAAGAAAACGAATATGTCTATGCATTAATATGTAGTAAATGATAAAAAGTTCAATGAACTTGTATACTATTAGGGCATATACAAAGTACATATTATACTTTCCATCAAAATATTCTGGGGGAGAAAGAGTAAAAAAGAAGTTAAAAACAAGTGCTAAAATTGCAAAAAGAGCAAGCAACTTTAGTATAAAAAACTTACGTTTTTCTAGGGTACTAACTAGCTCTTGCATTGAGCATTAGGGTAAGAAATTCACCAAAGATATAAGCACTCTCTTTTGGTCCAGGACTAGCTTCTGGGTGATGCTGTACTGAAAAGATAGGCTCATTTTTGTATTTTAAACCTTCTATTGTGTTATCAAAAAGATTTGTATGTGTCACTTCAGCTATTTCTACTATATTGTCAGGAACATTATAGTTATGATTTTGTGCTGTTATCTCTACAAGTCCTGTTTTTTCATTCTTTACAGGGTGATTGCCACCATGATGACCAAACTTTAGTTTAAAAGTATCATAGCCATGAGATATAGAAAGCAGTTGATGTCCCAAACAGATACCAAACATAGGGATTTGTGCTTCTATTAACTTTTTTATCTGTTCTTGCTCTTTTTTAAGAACAAGAGGATCACCTGGACCATTAGAGAGGAAAACACCATCAATTGTTTTAGCTTTATACTGACTTATTAAATCTTGGGCTTTAAAATTATTAGGAATCACTTCTACACCAATACCTGCTGATACAATTTCATTTAAAATATTACATTTAACCCCAAAGTCTATAACGGCAATATTTGCTTTCGCTTGAGGAGCCTTTTCGTACTCAAAGCCACTCATTTTATTATATGTGCCCTGTGTATGTTTATAGGCTTTTTTTGTACTCACTTCTTCTATGTAGTTTACATCTTCTATGCGAGGTGCATCTTTTAGAAGTTGCTTTAGCTCTTCTTTATCACTTGTATTTGTAGATGCTATCATCATCATAGCACCCTCATCTCTAATCATTTTTGTTAAGTA
>JALSMC010000293.1 GCA_026987995.1 Sulfurimonas sp.
CTTCGCATTATGTCCTGTAATAGTTCTTCCACCAAAACCAACGATACTACCATTTGCTGAGTGAATAGGAAAAGTAACTCTCTCTATAAAACGAGCATACGTCTGGTTACGGCTCGGTTCATACCCAACAACACCCATATCTATAGCCTCTTTTATAGCAAACTGTTGTGAGCGAATGTAGTTAAGTGTCGCATTAGAATCAGGAGCATAACCGATGCCAAACTTCTCAACACTACTCTTATAAATACCGCGTTCTTGAACATAAGCAGAAGCTATTTTATGTGTGCTCAGGAGTGTTTGGTACCATTCGTTTAGCTTATCCATAACTTGTGAGCGAGGTTTGTTATGTTTGTTATCTGTGTGAGTGAGTGTGAAGTTATAGTTTTCAGCGAGTTTTTCTAAAGCTTCAGGATAGTTAAGCTTCTCATACTCCATAACAAACTTCACAGAATCTCCACCAGCCCCGCAGCCAAAACAGTGATAAATTTGCTTCTGTGGGCTTACAACAAATGAGGGGGATTTTTCATCGTGGAAGGGGCAAGGGGCTTTAAAGTTTCCCCCTGCTTTTTTCAACTCTACATAGTTTCCAACAACATCAACAATATCAAGTCGTGCTTTTAGGGCTTCTATGGAGTCTTGTGCAATCATAAAGAGGATTATACTCTACAAAGCTAAAATAAACCGACTTCCCTCTCCTATTTTACTCTCTACACTTATCTTTATATTCATCTCATCACAAAGTTTTTTTACTATGTGTAGACCTATTCCAATACCTCTGTCTTGTTCTTTATAAAAACGTTCGAAGACTTTTTTAGGATTTTTGATTCCCTTACCTGTATCACTGATGATAAGTCTATTATCTTCAAATGAAATTCTCACTTCACCATCTTTTCTATTGTATTTTGCTGCATTTGACAAGATATTGTCCACTATGCGAGCAAAAGAATCTTTATTGAGATGCAGAGTTTTTGCTTGAACATCTACTATAAATTTCACTTCTTTGTAGTTTTTTTCTAGGAGTGCTACTCTCTCTTGTAAAAATACTTTGAGATTAAATTCATCTTTTTGCAGATCATGATTTGAGAGATACGAACGCAGATTTGACTGGAGGTTTAAGATATTTTGTACTGTATTTTCTAAACGTGTTATCTTTTTGTTCTCACCTATCTCACTTTTTAGCATTGAGAGATTTAAACGCAGGGTAGAAAGAGGTGTATTAAAGTCATGCAAGATGTCTTTTATGAACTCTTCTGTCATTTTCAGAGCATTACGTAGAGGTGAAAGTGTATAAAATGAGAAAATGGTGGAGAGTAAAACTATTAAAACCAAAACAATTACGAAGTTTATCGCTAAATCTTTTTGTAGTGAAGAAAGTTCTAAAAGATAACTCTTTTTGTCGTAGTGAATTTTAAGAGAGTTTTTTTGTGAGCCACCAATGGAAAAGTACCCACTAAGTCCATTATCATCTTTATATAGTTTATAAAGATCATATTTGTCTTTTGCAACGAAGTCTATACTAAACTCATCACATTTTAAATCATAACTACAGACTCGCATCTCATTGAACAATGACTCATCTAAACTCTTTATCTCTTTGTTGTATGCCAAAAAGAAGAGTGCACCTACAAGTAAACTTTGCGATACAAAAAAAAGTATAAAGCTCTTTAGTAATGATTCTAGTTCAACTTTTTTCAAGTACATACCCCACACCACGTATATTTTTAATAGGTAAAGAAGTGATTTGTTTAAACTTGTTGAGTGCCACTCGGAGTGCTGTGTCTGAAGGATTTACTAAACAGTCCATAAGTATACTTTTATCTAAAACATTACCAATATTTGTCAGAAATATATCACATAAACACTCTTGAACTTCACCTAAAGAGACTAGTTTTTCATCGATGTAGAGCTCTTTTTTACTCGCTACATATCGAAGTGTATTATAAATAATGTCACTGTTCACTTGAAGAAATTTTGCATTAACACGAATAAGAAGTTCTTGTGGAAAAAATGGTTTCTTGATGTAGTCATCCGCTCCGATTTCAAAAGCTTTTGAAATCGAGTTCATATCCACAAGAGCTGAGATAAAGATAGCAGGTGTAGTATCATCTGCCTCCCTTAAAGACTCTAAAAGTTCCAGTCCATTCATATCAGGAACATTAATGTCAAAAACATAAAGCTGATACTTTTTCTCATAGGAAGCATCGATAGCATCGTCTCCATTGTGAACCATATCTACATGATAGTTTTGAGACTCTAAAAGTTCTTTAAGTGTTTCTGCTAATTCGATGTCATCTTCAAGTAAAAGTATATCTCTGCTCATAAGGCTCTTCTTTAGAAGAAATACCCTAAGCGAATAGAGGCATAATGATCACTTGCACTTGTGCTCAGTCCATAAGCATATGAAAGTGTAGAGAACCAGTGAGAATCAATACTATAGTACCCATAAAGAGAAGCCGTTGTAATATCTTCTATGTTGGTGTAGATACTATCAACTGAGTTATATGCACCACTGATGTAGAGTTTCTGTGTTGCATAGACACCTGCACCAACGCTATAACCTTGAGTATTTTGATAAAGTATTGTTGTCACATTTCCATCTGCTGCAACAACATTTACATCATCATCATTGATGATTGTATAAGAGTACCCACCAAAAAGGTTCACATTACCTAGATTATAACTGAGGTTTATATTTGCTGTGTAGTCCATGTTGTTGTTATCTAAAGTACTTTTATATGTTGGAAGTAAGGCACCTGCCCCTAAACGCAGTGAGAGGTTACGCATAGGTCTAAACTGGTATGCCCCACCTACAAATGAGTCATAAAGTCCACTATCACTAAATCCATTTCCCTCTGTTGTAAAGTAAGAGGTAGATGCCTGTAGAGAAAAGTTTTTGTAGTAGTAATCTACTTGAACATTTCCTGCAAGACTATCTGTCGCATTAAGTGTTAAATAATCAGAGGCTGAGTAACTCGCTCCAAAAATAATATCGTAATGATGTGGTGAAACTAAACTTTTTTGTGTACATCCATTTATATCTACTAAATCTGTAAATGCTGTATTTGGACACCTGTCGATTGAATCTTCAACTCCATCCATATCACTATCTACATATGCAAAAAGTGAACTAGCAAAGAGACCTAGTAGTAAAATATTTAAGACAATTTTCATCTAAAATTCCATAATTTATTTAAGTTGGAAACTACTGTGTCCAACCTTTTCCAAGTGTATGAGAGACATTTTGCATGTTTGTTGAACCACCTGTTCTTTCGTTATCATGCCCAAACTGACTACCAGCTTGTTGTTGATTCATGTTTTGCATTCTGTTCATCTCTTCACCATGTTCCATCTGCATCTCGCCAGCATGTTCTCGTGTTTGTGTTTGCATCTGTTCGCGTTTCATCTCACCTGATTCACTATTATGCTTTTGCATTTGTGTTCTCATCTGAGCTATAGCTTCTGATCTCTCTTGCTCATTCATAGTCGAGAGTTGTATTTTAAACTCATTCATCAACTCTACACGCTCTGATGCTGGTGCATCTTGAATAGCTTGAATCTGTGCATCAATAGTTGTAGCTACTTCTGCAAAACCTAATGTTAATGTTCCCATCATTACTAGTGATAATAGTATTTTCATCGCTTTCATTTCCTAATCCTTTGTTTTGATAGTCGTAGTATCTCATAAGTATGTTAGTGAAGTGTTAGTACTTCACTAATAAATGTAGAAACTATTGTATCTCATCTCTACCCATATGTTCTTTTTTATAAAAAAGTAGATAAGTAGAAGGAAGTATAAGTAGTGTTAAAAGTGTCGAGCTTATAATACCACCTGTAATCACTACAGCAAGTGGATACTGAATCTCACTTCCTACACCAGTTGCAAACAACAGAGGTAGTATACCAAAAAGTGTAGTAAATGCAGTCATAAGCACTGGTCGTAAACGTAATAGTGTTGCATCTTTTAAAAGAGTCTTTAGTCCCACATGAGGGAACTTCACTCGCAACTCATCTATAAAACTCACAAGCACGATACCATTAAGTATAGCAATGGCAAAGATGGCTAAAAAGCCTACAATAGCAGATACCGAAAGGTAGATACCACTCACAACAAGAGCGATTATCCCACCGATGAAGCCAAAAGGAACATTGAGCAGAATTATCATCGCTTTTCCAAGAGAGTTAAATGCTGTAAAAAGTAGCAGTATAACTAATGCGATAGTGATAGGGATGATAACCATCAACTTCTCAGTCGCTTCTTTCATATTCTTGAAGTCACCTGCCCAGCCTATATAGTAGCCCGTTGGCATTTTTACATTTGCTTTGATGATGCTGTCGGCTTCTGCAACAAACGAGGCCACATCACGACCCTCTACTTCCATAGAGAGTACCATATAACGGCTCAGGTTCTCGCGTTTAATAAACGATGCCCCTTGTTTAATCTCTACATCACATATCTGATCAAGTGTCACAAGAGCACCTGACTTTGAACGTAGGGTTACTTTTTTTATACTTTGAACATCTAACTTGGCATCTTTTATCTTCGCGACTATGCCAAAACGGCGGATGCCTTCTATCTTCTCACTTACAGGCTCTTCGCCTATACCATTACGGATAACATCCATCACCTCATCAACACTGATGCCATAACGAGCAAGTGCTAAATAGTCTGGTGTGATTTTTATCTGTGCTTGACCGAGTTGTGATTCAACTTCCATACGCTCTAAACCATCTACCCCAGCAATAGCTGACTGTATATCTTTTGAGATGCTATCTAGCACTTTTTGATCACTTCCGTAAATCTTTACAGCAAGTTCCGCTTTTACACCCTCTAACAGCTCTTCTATACGCATAGCAATGGGTTGCGTTGGAACAAACTGTACATAAGTAAAGTGGTGTTCTAAGTCTTCGTTCATTTTCTCTGTTAAAGCCTCGAGGTCTTCTATGTTTGGTTTAAGTGTAAGTAAAACCTCCATATAGTTTCCTTGAGCCGTCTCACCTTTTTCACTTCGCCCTATCATAGAAAGAATAGACTCTACTTCATTAGGGTAGTTTTTTAAGATGTACTTCTCAACTTCTTGTGCCGTAGTTGTAGACTGCGTTAGTGCTGTTCCAGGAATAGCAATAACTCTGTACATAATCGACTCTTCGTTTAACTCAGGCATAAACTCTCGCCCTTGTTGTGAGAGTACAAACACGAGCCCTACAAATAAAATAGATACACTAATGAGCATCTTTTTTGCATTGTTAAGAGCGAACATAAGTAGTGGAGTATAGCCTTTTTTGATAGCTTTCATCACGGCATTTTCACCCGAACCCGTTGGTTTTAAAAGCAGTAAAATAAGTACAGGAACTAAAATAAGTGCTACTAAAAGTGAGCCAAGCATAACAAAAACAATGTTAAGTGCCATAGGGGAGTAGAGTTTTCCCGCTAAACCGTCAAGACTGAGTAGGGGGATAAAAACAGCTGCGATAATTAAAACTGCAAAAGTCACAGGAGTTGCTACCTCTTTTGCAGCCTCACTTACTACTTGAAGTTTATCGGTATCTGGTTCATCATGAAGTTTTCTAAAGGAGTTCTCGACTATAACTATGGTTCCATCAACTATCATCCCCACCGCAATTGCAAGACCTGAAAGACTCATAAGATTTGCTGAGAGGTTATAATAGTCCATAAGTAAAAATGCGATAAGCAAAGAGAGCGGGAGTGATAAAATAACAATAAAGGCACTTCTAAGCTCAAAAAGAAATAAAAACAGAACTATAGCCACTAAAATAACACCACTTGTTAGTGCAGATGTCATAGTACTAACTGCCTTATGTGTAATCTCTGTTCTGTCATAAATAGTTCGTATACTTACTCCATCAGGAAGTGTTGAGTTTACTGTTTCTATCTTCTCTTTTATGCGTTCTACTACCTTGGCTGCGTTTGTTGCTGTGCGTTGGAGCACCATACCCATAACAGCCTCTTTGCCATCTATGCTAACAGACCCAAAACGCGGTGCTGAACCCGTACTAACAGTAGCTAAATCACCAATAGTGATAGACTGCCCAACCGAGCTTTTCACAACAGTATTACGAATGTCATCTAGTGTTTGGTATAACCCAGCTCCACGGATGAGGTACTGCTCACGGTTAAACTCTAAGTATTGTCCCCCTGCTGCTTGGTTAGACTTTTGTAATGCAGTGACTATATCTGCATAAGTGATGTCAAAGTTTTGGAGTTTTTTTGTGTCTATGAGTACATCATACTGCTTATCATCTCCACCCCAACCGATAACCTCTTCAACACCAGGAACGGACTTAAACAGAGGTGTTACTATGTACTTTTGCATCTCTTTGATTTCTCGAAGTGAGTACTTGCCTGTTGTGTCTTTTACCTCATACCAAAAGACTTGTCCTAGTCCTGTTGTGTTTGGTCCAAGCACTGGTTTTCCCCAGCCTTGTGGTATGTCTATAGAAGTAAGTCTCTCTGAAACTAACTGACGCAGAAAATAAATATCCATCGAGTCTTCAAAAAAGATACTCACATAAGAGAGTCCAAAGATAGAGTTTGACATGATGAGTTTTACCCCTGCCATACCTGAAACTGCTGACTCTATAGGGTAAGTGATGAGTTTTTCTATATCTTCTGCCGAATTTCCAGGACTTTCTGTATAGATAACGACCTGTTTAGGAGTTATGTCTGGAAATGCATCTACGGGAATCCCTTGGTAGGCTTTAAAACCAAACGCGGAGATATTGCTATCTTAAATCAAACTAGTGGATAACTTCAAAAGGGTATTTTTATCAGTTTCATTAATATTTTGAAGTAATTCGGTTACAAAGTCAGTGAACTTTTTAGCTGTGCTAAAATATATGTTTT
>JALSMC010000294.1 GCA_026987995.1 Sulfurimonas sp.
TAGACTTAACCATCGACCCCGAAAAATACTAAATTACAAAACACCGTATGAAGTATTTTTTAGTGAAATGAGTAAAAAGTTAGCTAGTTAAATTAGGTGGAAATTGCACTTGCTATTAGAATTGGCGCTGCATAAATATGCAAAGATTCTATATCAGATAAAATTGAATCTAAAAAATATTTATCAAGACCATCTTTTTGAGCTTAGTAAAACGATATTCCTATTACTATATCTTTTTCAGCCTCATCTAGAATCTCCTAGTTTGTAAGTTCATAGTGAATTATAACAAAAAGTTTTATCAGACAAGACATACTTTTGCGAGCATTATGTTGAGTGAGGGTGAAGATATTATATGGGTTAGTAAGATTATGTTAGGTCATTCAGAAGTTGCTACAACATATAAGTTTTATGCGAAGTACATAAAGCCAAAAGATAAGAAACATGCTGCTTTTTTAGATGAGGGACGTACAAGTAGCGTACAAAATATAAACTTAAAGTGTGAAAGTGCTTAGCATAGGGATTTGAAGTGGTGGACCCTCAGAGATTCGAACTCTGGGAGGTGTAACCCTCGCCGGTTTTCAAGACCGGTGCATTCGACCAACTCTGCCAAAGATCCACGTGTTTGTTGTAGTATAAATATATAAACTGGAGGTGCCACCCAGATTTGAACTGGGGATAGTAGCTTTGCAGGCTACGGCCTTACCACTTGGCGATGGCACCAGTTATCTTTCATATCAATGGTGCCCGGAGCCGGACTTGAACCGGCACAGTATTGCTACCGGGGGATTTTAAGTCCCCTGCGTCTACCAATTTCGCCATCCGGGCATCTGCTATGAAATCACAGTTTAGTATTTAAAAATAAAATGGAGCGGGAGACGAGGTTCGAACTCGCGACCCCAACCTTGGCAAGGTTATGCTCTACCGCTGAGCTACTCCCGCATCCATACTCTTACACGACTTAAGTCTGTAAGTGAGCCGGAATTATAGCCGATTGTTTTTGATTTGTAAAGAGTTTTTAGTGTAAATTATAAAAAAAATGCTATAATCACATTAATAATTAAAATAAAAACTATATGTAAAAGGATTTTTATGAGAAGTGATACGATCAAGAAGGGCTTTGATAAAGCTCCACACCGTTCATTACTACGTGCTACAGGTTTAAAAGATGAGGATTTTGATAAGCCATTTATTGGTGTTGCAAACTCTTACATTGACATTATCCCCGGACATTTTTTTCTTCATGAGTATGGTGAAATAGTTAAAGAGGCTATCCGTGAAGCTGGGGGTGTGCCATTTGTTTTTAACACTATAGGTGTTGATGATGGTATCGCTATGGGACACGATGGTATGCTTTATTCACTTCCATCTCGTGAGATTATCGCAGATTCTATCGAGACTGTGATGAATGCGCATAAACTCGATGCGATGATATGTATACCAAACTGTGACAAAATTGTTCCAGGTATGATCATGGGAGCACTTCGTGTAAATGTTCCTACTATCTTTGTTTCAGGTGGTCCTATGGCTGCTGGGCATAAAAAAGATGGTACACCCATCGACCTTGCTACTGCATTTGAAGCGGTTGGAAAACATGCTGAGGGTAAGATGACAGATGAAGAGTTATATGAGATAGAGTGTGAAGCTTGTCCATCTGGTGGTTCTTGCTCTGGTATGTTTACAGCTAACTCTATGAACACACTTTGTGAAGCGATGGGAATAGCCCTTCCTGGAAATGGAACTATCTTAGCGATGACTCCAGAGAGAATAGCACTTGTCAAGCAAGCGGCTAAACGTGTTGTAGAACTCGCAAAGATGGAAGACCCGAAATACAATATGAAAAATGTTTTAAATGAGAAAGCAATTCATAATGCATTTGTTGTAGATATGGCAATGGGTGGAAGCTCAAACACTGTACTTCACCTTTTAGCGATTGCTAGAGAGTCTGATGTAAATTATAAGATAGAAAATATTAATAAGATTGCAGATAAAGTTGCACACATCTCTAAAATCTCTCCATCAAGATATGATGTTCATATGGATGATGTAAACAAGGCTGGTGGTGTAAACGCGGTAATGGCAGAAGTTTCAAAACGCCATGGACTTTTAAACCTTGATGCTTTAATGATTACTGGTGAGACATTAGCAGAGCGTATCGAGGGGTGTGAGATTGTTGGTACTGATGTCATCCGCACTAACGAAAATGCTTACTCTCAAGTAGGTGGATTGTCAATTTTATTTGGTAATCTTGCTTTAGAAGGTGCTGTTGTGAAAACTGCAGGAATTGCAGCTGGAATGAGACAGTTTAAAGGGTCGGCTATCTGTTTTAATTCCCAGCAAGCAGCAATTGATGGAATCATGGGACATAAAGTAAAAGCAGGTGATGTTGTAGTTATCCGTTACGAGGGTCCAAAAGGTGGTCCTGGTATGCAAGAAATGCTTGCTCCTACTGCTCTTATTCAAGGTATGGGTCTTGGTGAGTCTGTTGCACTTATAACTGATGGTCGTTTCTCAGGTGCTACAAAAGGTGCATCTATCGGGCATGTTTCCCCAGAAGCTGCTGAGGGTGGACTTATAGCACTTATAGAAGATGGTGATGAAATAGAACTCGATACTGATGCACACCTTTTACAGCTAAATGTAAGTGATGCTGTTATCAAGAAACGCCGTGCTAACTGGAAACCACATCTAAATGATGTAACTTCAAAATGGTTAAAACGCTATAGACTATTAGTAACAAATGCATCAAGCGGTGCGATTTTAAAAACTGAATTATAAAATAGAAACTAGGAATAAATATTGAGCGCAATTGCAATAAAACACAATGATGAAGTAGTAGACCTCGTTACAGCAGAAGAGTTAGGCATTACAGGTGAAGAGATAGAGTTAGATAACTCTCCTGAGTCTTTAGATGTACTTCGTCACTCGACAGCTCACCTAATGGCACAAGCGATTAAATCGCTCTACCCTGATGCAGAGTTTTATGTAGGACCAACTGTTAAAGAAGGTTTTTACTATGACTTTAAAACTGAGTCTGAAATAGGTGAGGGCGATCTTAAAAAGATAGAAAAACAGATGCTCTCATTTGCGAAGAAAAAATATAAGATAGAAAAGTATACGATTTCTATGGATGAAGCCAAGAACAAGTTTAAAGACGATCATTTAAAGCTATCTGTCATGGAAAGAATTAATGATGATAAGATAAGTATCTACAAGCAAGGTGAGTTTGAAGACTTATGTCGTGGACCTCACCTACCGTCTATTGGGCTTATCCGTTACTTTAAACTTACAAAAATTGCTGGTGCTTATCTTGGCGGTGATTCTAAAAATGAGATGCTTACTCGTATATATGGTATCGCGTTTGCAGATAAAGAGTCTCTTAAAGCACATATGGAGATGTTAGCTCAAGCGGCTAAACGCGACCATAGAAAGATTGGTAATGAGATGAAACTTTTTACTTTCCGTGAAGAAGTTGGAGCAGGTTTTCCTATCTGGCTTCCAGCGGGTGGACGTCT
Source organism: Sulfurimonas sp. (assembly GCA_026987995.1). GTDB lineage: Bacteria > Campylobacterota > Campylobacteria > Campylobacterales > Sulfurimonadaceae > Sulfurimonas. The sequence continues at coordinate 3,513 of JALSMC010000294.1, forward strand.
TCGTGCTCGTTTAGAAGGACTACTTTTTAAAGCACACCGTAAACGCGGTTATGAGCCAGTTCGTGGACCTGAGATGCTTCGTGCTGACCTTTGGAAAACTTCAGGACATTACCAAAACTATGGTGAAAATATGTACTTCACTAATATTGACGACATAGAGTTTGGTGTGAAGCCGATGAACTGTGTTGGACATATCAAAGTATATGAAGATGAACTCCACTCTTACCGTGACTTACCTATAAAATACTTTGAGTATGGTGTTGTGCACCGCCACGAGATGACAGGTGCACTTCATGGACTTTTTCGTGTAAGAGAGTTTACTCAAGATGATGCACATATTTTCTGTACTGTTGACCAAATAGAAGAGCAAATCATCGAAGTTGTAGATTTTGTAGATAAAATTATGACTACTTTTGACTTTAAGTACAATATGACTATAAGTACTAAACCTGAAAAAGCGGTCGGTGATGCAGAAGTTTGGGAAAAATCAGAAGCAGCACTTGTTTCGGCGATGGAAAAACATAACTTGCCTTATACTATAGATGAAGGCGGTGGAGCTTTTTACGGTCCAAAAATTGACATCAAAATTCTTGATGCAATTGGCCGTGAGTGGCAGTGTGGAACGATTCAGTTAGATAATAATCTTCCTGAGCGTTTCGGACTTGAGTATAATGGTGAGAACAATGAAAAAATTCAACCTGTTATGATTCACCGTGCTATTTTAGGTTCTTTTGAGCGTTTTATCGGGATTTTGACTGAGCATTATGCTGGTGAATTTCCTATGTTTATCGCTCCTACTCAAGTAGCAATCGTTCCAGTTGCTGAAACGCATAAAGATTATGCTAAGGAATTATCGGATAAACTTATTGATATTAATGCCGATAGTGAAATATATGCTAAAAACGATTCGTTAAACAAACGTATTCGTGTGGCTGAGAAAACTCGTGTTCCTATGATTGTCGTCATCGGCGATGAAGAGATAGAGAACAAAACAGTATCGATCCGTGATAGAAGAACACGCGAGCAATACACTATAAGTGAAGAAGAATTTCTAACACTTATACAAACTAAAATAAATGAGGTAAATTTTTGAACCAAAAGAAAAACCGTGTCATAATGAATGACGATATTCGTGCAACAGAGTTAAGATGTAATGTAGATGGGGGAGAATCTTTAGGGATTATCTCTTTTGATGATGCAATGGACAAAGCTAATGAGCTTGACTTAGACTTAGTTCTAATCGCACCAGATGCAAAGCCACCTGTTGCAAAGATTATGGACTACGGTAAGTTCAGATACCAAGAAGAGAAAAAACTTAAAGAGCAACGTAAAAATCAAGTAAAGATTGTTGTAAAAGAGATTAAGCTCTCAGTGAAGATTGCTGAGAACGATATGAACTTTAAAGTAAAACATGCAAGAGAATTTTTAGAAAAAGGTTTTCATGTTAAGTTTAGAGTATTTTTACGTGGTCGTGAGATGGCTCATCCTGAAGCTGGAAAAGAAGTTTTACTTCGCGTTTGGCCAATGGTAGAAGATATCGGTGTGATGGAAAAGCCGCCGAAGTTTGAAGGGCGATACTTTAACATGTATGTAACCCCTCAAAAATAAAACCAAAATAAAGTCAAAATAGCGACGCACTTGCTGCGTTGCTTCATTCGTCATGTGCAGTAGCACACTTCCTCAATCAGCCCTTGCAATTACATCACTCTTTTGATTTATTTACCGATTTGTTAATGTGCTTTTGGAATTTATTATTTGTAGTTTATGAGGGAGAAAAAGTGTCGGGACATTTGCCCCTCACTTTTATGATTTGATAACTTGTGCTTTTAGTGCATCTTCTTCTATTGCATCTTTTACATACTTGATAACAACTAAATTTTCTGTTTCGTTAATGTACCACTCAGCGATGTGTTCATCTTCTAGGGCATTAAGTTTTACAGTGTCTATGTCATCGTGGTTGATGTATAAATGAGAGTGCTTAATTGGGTTTTGAAGTTTAAGTGCTGTCCAGATTAACCATAGGACTACTATAACTGCCACACTTCCTGTGAGCATTTCTCTGTCGCTAAAGTCTAAGAAAATACCTGCAAATGTTCCACCTAAGAAAGTTGCGAAGTATGCTGATGAGTTCGAGATACCAAGTGCTGCACCTTTTTGGTGAACTTTTGCAAACTTACTTATCATAGATTGCACTAGTGGTTCCATCATATTAAATCCAACGAAGAAGAAAACAACACCTACAACAAAAACTGTACTAGAGTTTGTAAAGCCCATGATGAGGAATGATGCTAAGAAAAGAACTATAGAGAGTAAAAATATCTGTTTAGGAATATTCTTTTTCTCGCCAAATACAGCAGCAGGACCCATAGCAACAAGACCTGCAATCATCGCTGGAAGATAAACCATCCATAACTCTGACTTTTCCCAGTTAAAACCATACTGCTCTTTTGTTAAGATGATAGGAATAAGTACAAACGCCATAGTCATAAGACCCTTTTGAAGAGTGTTTATGATAATCATATTAAGAAGATTATTATCTTTGAGTATGTCTGATAGTTTAGATTTGTTATGATAAATATGTCTTATCTTTGGCGGAGTTGGTACCTTAGTAAAAAGTATAACTATAGATAAAGTTGCAAGAACAGTAGTGATGAAAAAGATAGAGCTAATACCGAAGTTAGCAGCTAAAACTGGTCCAAGACCCATAGCAAGTGCAAAACTCATAGCGATAAATCCACCCATGATAGCCATAGCTTTACCACGACTCTCTTCTTCAACTAAGTCTGAAACCATAGCTGTCGCAACAGAACCAATAGCTCCTGCACCTTGAAGGAAACGACCAGCCATTAGCATGTAGATGTCTGTTGAGTATGCACAGATAAGTGAACCTATGATAAAAATGATAAGACCAAAAAGGATAGTAGGTTTACGACCTATCTTATCACTCATTGTTCCAAATGGTAACTGGAAGATAGCCTGCGTTAGTGCATAACCACCAACGATGATACCAACAAGAAAAGGTGTAGCACCTTCAAGGTCGAGTGCATAAACAGATAAAACTGGTAAAACTAAAAATAGTCCTAAAAATCTTAGGAAGATAATGGATGAGAGTGGTAACACTTTTTTAAACATATGTAGCCCTTTATAGTATAATGAGGGGATTATACTACAAAAATTTGAACATATATATAAGGAATAGAATTTGAAATTAGTTTTAGCTACATCTAATAAAGGAAAAGTACGAGAGATAAAAGCAATGTGTGAGGATTTTGAAGTTATTCCTTATACTGAACTTATTGATGAG
>JALSMC010000295.1 GCA_026987995.1 Sulfurimonas sp.
TGGTAAAACTTTTGCAATAGACATTAAGAGTGGTAAGCTTGTTTTTACTCTTCCTGTACATGTAGATATTATTAATGATATAGTTTTTAGCTCAAATGGGAATTGGGTTGCAACTTGTAGTTATGATAGAAAAATATCTATTTTTTCTCTTGTAACAATGACTCCAAAAACAAAGTTAAAAGCACATGCAGGTGCTATAACTAAGATGAAGTTTTTAAATGGAAATAGACTTATCAGTATCGATAATAAGTCATCGGCTATTATTTGGGATATGTACAAAGGCAAGGTAATAGAAAGGCTCCAAGGGATTCATGATGATGTAAGAGCACTTACTACTAGCAAGGATGATGAGTTTTTATTTTTAGGTACTGCTCTTGGTTATATTTTAGTCTATGATCTAAAAAGTTATGAATTGGTTTCTCCTAAGTATATTAAAATAGCTTCACCTATTACTGCTTTAGAATTTGATGATGAAAAAAATCATCTCATTATAGGTACGGATGATGGGTTTATTATGTCTTATAATATCTATGAGGGTGAAGAAAAGCTTAAAAACATGCTCCAAAATAAAGAATTTGATGCTATTACTCAAGAAGCAGAATTAAATCCAATCTTAGCATATACTCAAATATATAATTTAGTATCAAACCTTTGGGAAAATACATTAGCAAAAGCAAAAATTGCATTGCAAAATGGTGATAAGGCTAAGGCTTTACTCCTTTTTAATACCTTTAAAAATATTCCAACAAAAAATAAAATAATTCAAAAAACAATCGCTGATTATGCCGAATTTGGTAAATTTTCCAAGTTTGCAAAAGAGGGAAAACTAGCACTAGCATATAGTCTGTGTAATACATACCCAACATATAAAGATTCCAAACTCTATAAGGCATTAGAAGAGAGATGGAAAAAGACCTTTATTCAAGCACAAAAATATATACTTGACCCAAAAGGTATAGATAAAGCGAAAGAAATTATGATGCCATATAGAGGTATAAGTGAAAAAACAAAACTTATTCATGAACTTTTAACACAAGGCGAAGTTTATAAGCGTTTTCGCACGGCTATTGGACAAAAAGACTTTACCATGTGCTTTGAGTTAATTAAGCAACATAAGTTTTTAACAGAATTTCCTGAATATGAAGTGCTTATGAACTATGCAGATACTTTATATATCAAATCTCAAGAGTTACTGAGTAAAGGTGATACTAATTCAGCCATTAAAATGCTAAGAGTACTCTCTGCTTTTGATGACTTTAAAGAAGAAGTGAAAATACTTATGTTTGAGATAGAAACGAAGCAGAACTTTTTTAGTGCTGTTGAAAATGAGGAGTATGATAAAGCATATGATTTAATGACTCAAAATGAAGACTTAGAAGATACTCCAGAAGGACAAAAACTACAAACACAGTGGTACAATGACCTTGCAAAAGCAAATGCATATGCTGTAAATGGTGATGCACTCAGTATCAAAAAAGAGTTAAACACATATATGAAAATGCATGTAAAAACAACAGCCATAGCTACTGTATTTGCTTGGTGCTACATGGTGCAACTAGAAGATAGTGCGAGAGATGGTGCTTCTCAACATGCTTTAGAAAAAGGTATAAAAAATTATATGTTACATTTTGGTCTTCAAGAGCAGATTGAAAGCTATTTTATACTTTTTAAAAATAAATACCCTTCAACAAAATTAAATCTCGAACACCTAACACAAGGCTCAATGTCAATGTGGCGATCATCAATGATTGTTGCATCAATTTTAGACTAGTTTTAGTCTAAGTCACACCTTCTTTATCAAGCTTTTTTTTAACCTTTAATATAGCTACACTTTAGTATAATCACGTAATATATAAAAAATTATAATTTTTAGAGGAGACTTTTCATGCAAATAAGTGGTGCACAGATGGTCATTGAAGCTTTTATTGCTGAGGGTGTAGACACAGTTTTTGGTTACCCTGGTGGGGCAATTATGAATGTTTATGATGAGATATACAAGCAAGACAAATTTCAACATATTTTAAATCGTCACGAGCAAGCTTCTGTCCATGCGGCTGAGGGTTACTCTAAGGCAAGTGGAAAAGTCGGTGTGGCTATGATTACATCTGGTCCTGGATTTACAAACGCAGTAACTGGTTTAGCGGATGCTTATATGGATTCTATTCCTTTAGTTGTTATCTCTGGGCAAGTTCCTATGAGTCTTATTGGAACAGATGCATTTCAAGAGATAGATGCTGTTGGTATTTCTCGTTCTTGTACAAAACATAACTATCTTGTAACTGATGCAAAAGATTTACCTCGTGTACTTAAAGAGGCATTTTATATCGCTCGTAGTGGTCGTCCGGGTCCTGTTCATGTTGATATTCCTAAAGATGTTACAGCTCAAATCGCAGAGTTTGATTATGAAATTGAACTTGATTTAGAGACTTATAAACCTCACACAAAAGGGAATCCTCGTCAGATTAAAAAAGCTATAGAAGCTATAGCTGCGGCGAAACGCCCACTTTTTTATCTTGGTGGTGGTATCATCAATGCAAACGCAGCATATGAAGTAAGAGAGTTTGTTCAAAAGACAGGAATTCCTGCTGTTGAGACTTTTATGGCTCGTGGAGTGCTCAGTCATGATGATGAGTTACTTATAGGTATGCTTGGTATGCACGGAAGCTATGCTTCAAATATGGCGATGAGTGAGACAGATTTAGTCATCGGTCTTGGTGTGCGTTTTGATGACCGTGTAACAGGAAAGCTTTCTGAATTTGCTAAAAATGCAGATGTTATTCATGTAGATATTGACCCTGCATCTATCTCAAAGCTTGTAAATGCAGACTACCCAATAGTAGGGGATGTTAAAAATGTTGTAACTGATATGCTAGAACAAGTTGGTAAAATAGATAGCGAAAACTATGAATCTTGGAGAGAAACTATCATTAACTTTAATGAGTTACATCCTCTGACTTTTCATGAAGATACAGACCGTATTAAACCGCAGTGGGTTGTAAAACGTGTGGGTGAGCTTCTTGGTGATAGTGCAAATATCTCTACAGATGTTGGACAGCACCAGATGTGGACAGGACAGTTTTATCCATTCACACGTCCTCGACAGTTTATAAGTTCATCTGGACTTGGAACTATGGGTTTTGGTTTTCCAGCGGCTATCGGTGTTAAAGCAGCATCTCCTGAGAAGACTTCTATCAACTTTACAGGTGATGGCTCAATTCTTATGAATGTTCAAGAGCTTATGACAGCAGTTGAGAAGAAAATACCGGTTATCAACATCATACTAAACAACAACTTTCTTGGTATGGTCCGTCAGTGGCAGACACTTTTTTACGATAAACGCCATGCTGAAACAGACCTCAGTGTTCAGCCTGACTTTGTAAAACTTGCAGAAGCTTTTGGTGGAATAGGGTATAGAGTTAAAACAAAAGAAGAGTTCGATGCAGCACTTAAAGATGCGGTTGAAAAAAATGTAGTTGCTTTTATAGAAGTAATAGTAGAGAGAATGGAAAATGTTATGCCGATGGTTCCATCAGGTGGAAGTCTGTTTAACATGATGTTACTAGAAAAAAAGGGAGATAAGTAATGACTGAAGAAAATCAAAGAAGAGTAGTTTCAGTTATTGTTATCAATGAAGCGAGTGTTTTATCTCGTATCACTGACCTTTTTTCAGGACGTGGTTATAACATCACCTCTTTAACAGTTGCTCCAATTCCTGAGAGTAAATACTCGCGTTTGACTATTGTTACGGCGGGAAGTGTTCGTGTTATAGAGCAAATTACTAAGCAACTTCATAAACTTATTCCCGTGCTTCGTGTGTATGAGCATGAAGATATGGTAGAAAAAGAGATGGCAATGATAAAACTACCGATAACTGAAAACCTTAGCGATATCAACACTTTATGTGAAGCTTATAATGGAAAGATAGTAAACGCAGGTGAAAGTACTATTATCGCTATGGTTGCAGATGAACCAAAGCGAATAGATAACTTTCTAAATGCCATCAAACGTTATAACCCTAAAGAGATAGTAAGAAGCGGTGCTGTAGCACTCGAGAGATAGACTACTATGAAACTTAGTGAAATCGCACAACTAATAGGTGCTGAGTTCACTGGAGATGATATAGAAATCACTTCAATGAACACACTCTCAGAGGCAAGTGCAACAGAAATTTCTTTCGTTGCAAATGTCAAATACATAAAAGAAATCCCCTCATCAAACGCAGCTGCAATCATCTGTGATACAAAAACAAAAGATAAAGTTCCTTCTACTTGTACAGCACTAGTTGTTGATGCTCCTTATTGGGAAATGGCAACTTTAACTGCTAAGTTCGCTCCTGCTCTCGAAGATAGTAATGCTCCTAAAGCAATAATAGGTGAGGGTACTAATATATCTGCTAAAGCTGAGATAGCCAATGGTGCAAAAGTCGGGAAGAACTGTAACATTATGGCTGGTGTCTATATTGGTTCTCAAGCTATCATCGGTGATAATACAACTCTTTATCCTAATGTTGTAATTTACAGAGACTGCAAGGTCGGTAACTCGTGTGTTATCCATGCTGGAACAGTTGTCGGAAGTGATGGTTTTGGTTTTGCTTCTGATAAAATGGGTATACATAAAAAAATCTATCATATAGGAAATGTTGTTATTGAAGATGATGTTGAGATTGGCTCAAACAGTTCCATAGATAGAGCAGTTTTTTCAACAACTTATGTGAAGCAAGGTGCTAGACTAGATAACCTTGTCCATGTAGCACATAACTGTGAAATAGGCGAATACAGTGTTATAGCAGGTCAAACAGGACTCGCAGGCTCATCTAAGCTTGGTCGTAGTAGTGTTTTTGGTGCACAGTCTGGAGTTGCAGGTCATTTAGAGATAGCCCCTTTTAACACTTTTGCAGCACGTACGGGTGTTACGAAGAGTATTAAAGAAAGTGGTAAGATTTTTGCAGGATTTCCTTTCATGGATCATAGAGCATGGCTTAAAATTCAGGGTAAATTAGCTAGACTTATTAAATAACAATATAAGGGTTAAAATAATGACAACGATTCCATTAAGTTCAACAAAAAAAGGTGTTATTTCGGTAACAAAAGTAGAAAGACCATATGGTGAAGATAGTGCACCTGTAGCAAGTGTAGGTATATCACTCAGTGGTAATGCTGAGAGTCCTGAGTGGAAAGTTCATATTCCGATGGATAATTTAGATGATGTGATTGAAGCACTCAAAGCACTGCAGTAGTATTCATAAAGGAATTTATGTGCCAAGAGAACTTTCGCAAAAAACCATCTCCATTATAAAAAATTCAGCAGAGCTCATTACGTCTAATGATATAGAAATTTCTATTAGAATGTATGAACTATTATTTTTAAAATATCCAGAGTTAAAAAAATGTTTGAGGGCTTATATCCAAAACAGTATATGCATTTAGCTGAGACTATTTCGGCATATGCTGTAAATATTCATATGATAGACCGATTGAAGCCTGCACTACAGGCGATAGCGGTAGAACATGTTAAATCAAATGTACAAGTAGTTCAATATCCTAAAATCGGAATGGCTTTGATAGAAGCGATTGAAGATATTTTAGGGGATAAGGCGACGACAGAGTTTGTTGATGCTTGGAGAGAGGCTTATAAATTTGTTGCAAATATATTGATTGAGATGGAGCAAGAACTCTACAAGAGTCAAGAACTTATAAATTCTTGACAAACTCTTCTATACGTTTGATTCCTTTTCTAATACTCTCTATATCTGTAGCGAATGAAAATCTAAAATACCCTTCACTTCCAAACCCAACACCAGGAACTACAGCAACCTTTTTTTGAGCAAGTAAATCTTTTGCAAACTTGAGAGAATCATTACTCACTTCTTTTATGTTTACAAAAAGGTAAAAAGCACCGTCTGGTTTTAAAACACTTAAACCATCTACATCGTTAAACAGTTTTACTGCTTCATCGCGACGTGCAATAAAGGCTTTTCTCATCATCTCTATGTCAGCATCAGCACTACCATCAAGCCCTTTAATCGCTGCCATTTGAGTGATAGAGTTGATGTTTGATGTGCTTTGAGACTGTAGTTTTTTAGTAGCTTTGATAAGCTCAGTATTG
>JALSMC010000296.1 GCA_026987995.1 Sulfurimonas sp.
TTTTATGAATTAGGAGTTCAACTTCTTAAAGATAATGGATTCTTAGGTTACATAACATCAAATAAATGGATGCGCTCAAAATATGGAAAAAGCTTACGTAAATATTTATCCAACAAAATTTCTTTAAAAGTATTAATTGATTTGGGAAAGGATATTTTTGATGCAGCAACAGTAGATTCAAATATCTTAATTTTAGAAAAACAAAAAGTAAATCATCATAATTGTAGAGCTGTGGATATTTCTAATGAAAAAGAGTTTTCAGATTTTGATGAATATTTAAATAATAGTATTACGATAAAACACTTTTCTGAGGATAATTGGATTATTCTTAATCAAATGGAAATACAAATAAATAAGAAAATAGAGAATAAAGGAATAGCTTTAAAAGAGTGGGACTTATCTATAAATAGAGGAGTGTTAACTGGCTACAACGAAGCTTTTCTTGTAACTAAAGAAATTAAAGACAGACTAATTAAAGAAGACAAAAGCAGTATCGAAATATTAAAACCTATTTTAAGAGGAAGAGATATACAGAGGTATAATCCTGCGTTTGCAGATGTATGGCTAATAGCTACATTTCCATCATTAAAGCTTGATATTGACAACTATCCAGCTATCAAATCCTACTTAGAAAGTTTTGGAAAAAAGATATATCAAATTGGAGAAACTTACCTTGATGAAGATGGATATAAATTAAGAACAAGAAAAAAGACAAAAAATAAATGGTTTGAGACTCAAGATGCAATTGGCTACTATAAAGATTTTAATAACTCATTGCTCATATGGAAACGTATTGGCTCAATACTAAGATTTTCACTCGGTAAGTTCTATTGTTTAGACAGTACCTGTATATTATCGAGTGACTATAATAAATATTTACTTTGTGTTCTAAATAGTAAAATGGGGCATTACTTAATGAAGGATGCACCCAAAACTGGAACTGGCGATTTATTAATTAGTGTTCAGGCAATAGAACCACTAAAAATTCCAATAATTGATAATCAAGAACCTTTTATCAATAAAGCTGATTTAATGTTAGAGCTTACTCGAAATTCACAAGAAACAAAACAAAACTTCCTAAACGAGCTAGACCTAGAAAAAATCCCTAAAAAACTCCAAAACTTTGAAGAGTTGGATTTTGATACATTTGTAAAAGAGTACAAAAAAGCTAAAAAGCTAAAGTTTGCCGACAGACTAGAAGAACGTAACTTCAAAAACGAGTGGCGTTCACTCTTTCTTAACGATGCCTCACAAGCTAAAGAACTCAAAGCACAAATAAACGCAACCGACAAAGAGATAGATAAAATGGTCTACGAACTTTATGGACTTAGTGATGATGAGATTAAAATAGTGGAGGGTATTTAATATGGCTAAAAACATAACTGGAAATCAAGATGAAAAGCATCCAAATCACACTACTACTAAAATTAATGGTAAAGAATATGTAAAAGCAACTCATAACTTACACATATATGGGTAATGTGGGGAAAACAAGAAAATATGTCACCATGCCATACTATTTAAAGAAAGCAACTTTTTATATTATGATGTTTAAAAATATCAAGGATAACTACAATGAATGACAATATAGAACAAACACATCATAAATCATTTGAAGATATTAAACAGATAGATAAAGACGGCAATGAATTTTGGTATGCTAGAGCTTTAGGGAAACTACTTGGGTATAGTGACTTTAGAAACTTCAAAAATGTAATTGAAAAGGCTAAAGAAGCTTGTACTAATAGTGGGCAAAATATTTTAGACCACCTCGTTGAAGTCAACGAGGTGGTATTAGGTGGTTCAGGTGTAGCAAACCCTTACCCATCTTTTGCACTTTCTCGATATGCTTGTTACCTTATAGTTCAAAATGCTGACCCATCAAAACCCATAGTAGCAAATGGACAGACATACTTTGCCCTCCAAACAAGACGACAAGAGTTAAAAGATGATGAGCTGTTTATGCAACTTAAAGAAGATCAAAAAAGATTCTTTTTGAGAAATGAGCTTAAAGAACATAATAAACAGCTTGTAGATACAGCATTTAAATCTGGAGTACAAACATCATTGGACTTTGCAATATTTCAGAATCATGGCTATAAAGGTCTATATGGTGGACTTGATGCAAAAGGTATTCATCAGAAAAAAGGACTTAAAAAGTCTCATAAAATACTTGACTATATGGGAAGTACAGAACTTGCTGCTAATCTTTTTCGTGCAACACAAGCAGAAGAAAAACTTAAAAAAGATGGAGTGAATGATAAACATACTGCAAATCAAACGCATCATGAAGTAGGAAGAGTAGTAAGACAAACTATAAAAGAATTGGGTGGAACGATGCCAGAAGATTTAGATGTTCCAAGTAAAGGCATAGCTAAGATAGAAAAAGAGCAAAAAATCTCAGAAAAAAAAGAGTAAACCGTGACAAATTATCACAGTTTACTCTTTCTTATATACTGTCCGAAGAAATCGGACAGTTGAAAAAGACTAATCTTGCTAAAATAGCAAAAAAATAAGTTGTAACTAGTTTAAATGCTAAAAAGATACTTGAAGGTAAGAAATGACAATAACAAAAATTCAGGATAGGGAAATACAAAATGCCGAGTCTTAACACTATAGCCATAAGTGTTGGTGATTTAAATGGTGTAGGTATAGAGATATTACTAAAATCCCATGAAGAAATAAGTAAACTCTGTAATCCAATTTACTGTATAAATACAAACTTACTAACACAAGCAGCAAAACTTTTAAATGTGAGTATTCCAGATGACTTTACACTTCAAGAAGTCTCTGGCTGGTTTGAAATACAAGCTGGAGTTGTAAACGCAGAGTCTGGTCGTTACTCTTATGACTCTTTTATGGTAGGTATAAAACTCTGTGAAGAGAAAAAAGCGGATGGTATTGTTACTATGCCTATACATAAAGAAGCTTGGATGATGGCTGGTTTAGAGTATAAGGGGCATACAGACCTACTTCGTAAGCATTTTAATGCTGAGGCAATTATGATGCTTGGGTGTCCTGAGATGTTTGTAGCACTTGTGACAGAGCATATTCCACTTCGAGAAGTGACACAAAAGGTGACATATAAATTTCTCAAGCAGTTTTTACTAGACCTCTATGCTTCACTCTCACTAAGAGAGGCTGAGAAGATAGCAGTGCTGGGTATTAACCCTCATGCAGGAGATAATGGAGTGCTTGGGCATGAAGATATGCGAGTACTTAAAGCTATTAAAAGTGCCAACAAAAAGCTTGGCATAGAGTGTTTTGAAGGCCCTATCGTTCCTGATGTGGCATTTACTCCTCATGTCCGTTGTAATTACAATCACTTTGTAGCCATGTACCATGACCAAGGTTTAGCACCACTTAAAGCGCTATACTTTGATGAGAGTGTAAATATCTCTCTGAACTTACCAATTGTTAGAACATCAGTAGACCACGGTACCGCGTTTGATATCGCCTACCAAGGTAAAGCTAAAACACTCTCCTTTATAAATGCAGTAAAGAGTGCAATCCAACTTAACACAAGGAAAATATAATGAGTCAAGAAAAAACATTTGCTCAGGCAATGGCGTTTAGACACGCTTGTAAAGTCTTCGATGAAACAAAAAAAATCACTAAACAAGATATGCTTACAATCTTAGAAGCAGGACGAACATCACCCTCTTCTTTTGGAATGGAGGCTTGGAAGTTTGTTGTCATCACTAACGAAGAGTTAAAAGCGAAACTTCGCCCTGCTTGTTGGGATCAAGTGCAAGTCACTTCATGTTCGCACTTAGTAATAGTTCTAGCAGGTATTGACTCTCTTAAGCCTGAGAGTGGAGAGGTAGAGAAACGTTTTGCCCGTCGTGATATGCCACAAGAGAACTTAGACTTTTACCTTGGTCTTTATGCAAGTCACTTAGAAAAAACTCTTAGCTCGGATGAAAACATCTACTCTTGGAGTGCAAGACAGACTTATATTGCTCTTGGAAATATGATGACCTGCGCGGCTACTTTAGGTATAGACTCTTGCCCTATTGAAGGCTATGAAAAAGAGAAAGTTGAAGAAATTTTAGGGCTTGATAGTTCAAAATACCAACTCTCAGTTGTTTTACCGTTTGGATATAGAGTAAATGAGCAGTCTACACAACTAAGACTACCTTTAGAAGATGTAGTAGAGTTTATAGACTAAACGCTACTTCTTTTTGAAGATAAGCAGTGTCTTATCTTCTGTGTCATAGAGTGAAAAAGTCTGTTTTTCTACGAGTTTTAACTTCTCTATCTTTTGAAAAGTTTTTATCTTATGAAAATGTTGAATGATAGAGTCTTGATGCTTTATGTAAGAGCCATTTTCTTGTTTCTCAAATAGTGTAAACTGAGTATCAAGTTTATCGTTTTGAAATATTGCATCTACACAAAGAAACTCATCATCTCTATCTTTACTCATAGTTCCTTCAGCAACATCCTTAAAACCATAGAGTGTATTAATGTCCGCTATTAAAACGCCATCATCGTTAAGTTTATCCGCCATGGCGTTTAGAAAGTTTACTAGAGTCTCGTTATCCATAAAGTTTAGTACATCAAAAATGCTTACGATTGCATCGTATTTTCCCTCTACATCATTCGCGTTTATACACTCAGCATCAAGCCCAGCCTCTAAACACTCGTCTACCATGATAGAGCTCAGGTCTACACCCTTACACTTTACACCATCACTTATCATTCGCACCATAAAACCACCACGACCACAACCAACATCAAGGAGAGTCTTAACTTCTTTGTCAGCGAGTTCTGAACGATACAAATCATAAAGAGCTTCGGTTGCTTCTTCTATGCCTAAAAGGTGTTCTGCTTTTGCATAAAGATCTAAGTTAGTCATTTTCTGCTTTTATTACTTTGTTTATTTTTTCATAAATATCTAGTACTTCATCTTTTTTTGCGATGTAAGAGTTTTTATTTGCTATGAGGTAAGTTGAGCTTGTCATGATGTCTTGTACTACTTCAAGACCATTTTGCTTCATCGTAGCACCCGTTTCTACTACATCTACTATCATATCTGCAAGACCTATAAGAGGGGCGAGTTCAACTGAACCGTTAAGTTTAATGATTTCTACACTTACAGCACGTTCTTCAAAGTAGCGTTTCGTAATGTTTACCATTTTAGAAGCTACTTTTAACTCAGGCTTGCTAAGGTCTAACTTCTCCCCTACTTTCATACCAATAGAGACTTTACAAACACCGCGTTTAAGATCAAGTAGACGTACCACATCAAGACCTTGTTCTTCTAAAGTGTCAAGTCCTACTACACCGATGTCAGCTGCTTGATGAAAAACATATGTCGCAACATCTTGGTTACGAACAAGTAAAAAACGAAAGTTCGGTGTTTCTAAAATGAGTTTTCGATCATCAAATTTAAATCCATCTCCAAAGAGTGTTTCAAATATTTCTAGTGTTTCTTTAGCGATACGACCTTTTGGAAGTGCAACTGTTAGCATAGTTTAGCCTTTGTTTAAGTAAGAAGGCATAAATAGTTTCATATGAGATTATTTATGCCTTCTTACTTTTTCATTATAATTTTCGCATTTTACCCAAAAGAGACTCAAAAACTGCTAAAGCCAAAACTTATGCAATATATTTTTTAAATTTTACAATACTTAAAGTAGAAAAAAGCAGAGTAAAACCAAAAAGTGCTAGATAATCAAAGATTAAATCTACAAAAAGTGTCTCTTTTATTAACACTCCACGAATAATTTCATTAAAGTATGTCAAAGGAAAGATGTAAGCTACTGGTCGGATAAACGAAGGCATAGCCTCTATGGGAAATATCATACCAGAGAGTAAAATAGAGGGAATAATAATAAAAATCGCGATAAACATTGCCTGCTGCTGCGTTTGAGAGATGATAGAGATAAAAAGTCCCATAGATATCATCGAACCAACATATACCAAACTCAGTAAAAGTAGTGAAACTGATGCACTCGGAGGGAGTGGTAAATCAAATAAGAAGTAGCCTAAGAAGAGAATGAAAAAGAACTCAAAAAAGCCTATAAATGTGTAAGGAAGTATCTTTGCTACTATGAGTTGTGTCTTGCTTATGGGAGCTACTAAAAGTTGTTCGAGTGTATTTGTCTCTTTTTCTCGCACCATAGATATTCCCGCAAGTATGAGTGATATCTGCATAATGAGCACACCTATAACGGAAGGAAGAAAAAACCAAGTCTCTTTCTCATCTTCATTAAAAAGCACCTTAGTATCCAACACAAAGGGGTCTTCTGGGATGATTACATTTGGTGCATCTTCATCTAAAAAGTACATATCGTTTGTGACACTTGAGTCATTAATGGCACTAGAGTTATTTTTCATACTTGTTGCAAGTGAAGGCATAGTCCCATCTACATAAAACTGTACTCTTGGTTGTTCATTGTCGGTGAGTTTTCGTGAAAAGTCTTTAGCTATGTACATTCCAGCATGAGCACGACCAGAGCGAATTTCTTCTACTATTTGTGCAGTAGAGTTCACTTCATAGAGTTTAAAATACCCCTCTGACCAGATATTTGTTTTGATGAGATTTGAGAAGTAGGATTTGTCTGCATCTACATATGCCATCTTTACATCTTTTGGCTCAAGTTTGAGTGCATAACCAAACAAAACAAGCATCATAAGGGGCATAAAGATTAAAAAGCCTATGAGTCGTGGTTCACTTTTTAATTGCATAAACTCTTTTTTTGCTATTGCTTTTAAAATGTTCACGACTCATCCTTAGTAAGAGCTATAAAAACATCTTCTAAATTCGCTCGTGTTTGGCTCAG
>JALSMC010000297.1 GCA_026987995.1 Sulfurimonas sp.
GTTTTCATCAGAAGCATTTTTAACAGATTTTGCGAATAGATTTGTAAGTCCATGTCCATAAAATATATTGTCGCCAAGGACAAGACAAACATCATCATTTGCTATAAACTCTTCTCCAAGTATAAATGCTTGTGCTAAGCCATCAGGAGAAGGTTGTACTACATAAGAGAACTTCATACCAATATTAGAACCGTCACCTAAGAGTTTTTCAAAGTTTAGTAAGTCATCAGGTGTTGAGATGATAAGGACTTCATTTATACCTGTTAACATAAGAACTGATAGTGGATAATAAATCATTGGTTTATCGTAGATAGGAACTAGTTGTTTGGAAACACCCTTTGTGATTGGATAGAGTCTTGTACCACTTCCCCCTGCGAGTATTATGCCTTTCATTGATTTAAACCTTTTAAATTTGAATTGATTAAACTTTTTTAACGATTACAAAATTTTGTACGAGTGCTTCATAGTGTGTTTGATCGATTGGAGTTCTGAGTAGTTTTGAGAGTTGTTTATTTACAAGGTCTCGCATTCCAAACACCTTAAATAGCGATGACACTCTTCTTATCATATTCATAAGTTTATATGCAGTCTCACGACTATATACTGAGTGGTAGAGTATACTTCTATCATAACCATTATCTTGCAGTTCTATTTTGATTAGCTTACTAGAATCTAAACTCTCAACGAGCTCTAAAAGATTATATGATTTATCTGACCAACTTTGAGATTTTGAAATTGTAAATGTAGCTTTATGGTCTTCATTAAATAAACTTGGGAAATATCCTTGCTCATATAAATCTTCATCAGGCACAGTAAAGATGAGGTGCCCATCACTTTTAACTAGTTTCCACCACTCTTGTATAGCTGCTTCAGGGTCATGCATATGTTCAAGACAGTGTGATGAAAAGACATAGTCAAACTCTGTATCTACATACTTAGTAATTTCGTTTGCATCACCATCAGCAACATCAAATACTTGAGCAGTAGGCATAATAGGGTCAAGACCACACCCAATATCTATACCATTACCATCTAATAGTTGTAATTCAAACTCATTTAATAATTGTTTCGTTTTTGATGCTTCATATCCCATATTTACCTCTTTTATTGTTTAGTATTTTACTGTAAGTTCACTGAATTTAAACGACTTTCAGGTCACTTTTAAGTTAATTTTTTAGTAAGTCCTCATTCTTTACATGAGTCCACTTTCCTCTAGGCTTATCCATATACTGAAAGTATTCATTTGTAAAACTTCCCTGAATCGCCATATATTTATAAAGTCTTGAAGTGATTTCTTTGTCTGCGATTGCTTGATTTAAAACAGTAGGACCTGTCATCTCAAACACTCCACCTTCTATCTTTTTCTTCTGAATATTATTAAGAATTATCTCTAAAGCATCTAAAAGGATAGGATTGTTAGGAGCACTCGCAATAAAGTAGTTGTTTATATGTCCTCTTTTGGCACGAAGAAACAGTTCTCTGTCTGTTGGTTTGATTATCTTAGATAAGGGCCAGACAATATGTGCATCTATATCCATATAAATACCACCTGTATGGTTAAGGATGAAAAGTCTCCATACATCTGCCTGTGCAGCACCATCTGTGAGTTGTGAAAATGCTTGATAAAGTGCATCACTAGCATTTTCTTGTAAAAAAGTATCTCTTGCCTCAGTACTGACATAGTTATACTCATAATCAAATGCAAGTACTCTGTTGCATAAGTAATTTAAATATACAGGTAGTGTTACGACATTTGTATAGTTTGTTTGCCAGATTTTTTTTGGGATTTTATACTCTGTTTTTGTCTCAAAGAGAGGTTTTGCATGAAAAGGAATAGTAAATCTTTTTTTAGGAAACAAGAAGTGAAAAATGTAACTAAGTGATTTTGTTATTATCCCAAAAATTTTGAGGAGTCTGTTTGAAAGTAAAACGATAAAATTCATTTTGGGCCTTATTTAAAGTGTAATTAACAAGTATTTTACCTTATCTTAGATAAGATTGTACTAAAAAAGATAAAGAATGAAAAAAGTCCTTAAACGCTACCTCCCTTATCTCAAAGATTATAAACTACAATATTTTTTCGTTTTTATCGGAATTTTACTAACTGTGAGTGCTACTATCGCAACTGCACAGATAATGAAACCTCTTATGGATGATCTCTTTATCTTTAAAAAAGAGGAGATGTTGCTTTATATTCCTCTTGGGCTTATCGGTATCTACTTTGTCAAAGCGATTGGTCGTTATGTGCAGTCTGTTTATATGCTCTACATCGGGCTTCATGTTGTTACACGTTTTCGTGAGATACTTTTAGCAAAAATTATCTCTTTAGATATGGAATTCTTGTACATAAACCGTAGTGGTGAGCTTATCTCTCGCATTACAAATGATATCAACCGTATTCAGTACTTTGTCTCAAATATGCTTCCTGAACTCTTTCGTGAGTCTTTGACTGTAGTCGCTCTTGTCGGTTATGTTACTTATTTAAACGCACATCTTGCTTTTTACGCACTTGTTGTTATGCCTCTCATTATATATCCATTAGTACTCATCGCTAAAAAACTTAAAAAATACTCACACCGTTCACAGTCTAAAAATGCAGATGTTGTTACTCGTCTCACAGAAGTTTTTAATAACTCTGAAATTATCAAAGCAAATGCGACTGAGAAGTATGAACTTGAGCGTTTTAGTGTACAAAACTGGCAATTTTTTAAGATAAATATGAAGTCGGTATATGTAGGTGAGATAGTTTCTCCCTTTATGGAAATTATCGGAGCTTTAGGTTTAGCTGCTGTTATCTTCATCGGTGGTCGTGAAGTTTATGATGGTAAGATGAGTGTAGGTGAGTTTACAGCCTTTTTAACAGCTGTTGGGCTTGTTTTTCAGCCTATTCGCCGTATTGGCTCTATCTATTCTAAGATTCAAGATGCTCTTGCTGCTAGTGAGCGTGTATTTGATATTTTAGATACTCAAAGTAAAGTTATAGATGGAGAAAAAGAGCTTGATGAAGATATAAAAGAGATATGTTTTAAAAATGTGATGCTGAGTTACGAAGGCTCGTATGCACTTGATTCTATTAACATTACTATAAAGTCAGGAGAAAACATAGCACTTGTTGGAGATAGTGGAGGGGGTAAATCAACTTTCATAAACATGCTTCTGCGTTTTTATGACCCCGATAGTGGTCTTGTATCTATAAACGATACTGACATCAAAGAGTTTACACAAAAGTCTTTAAAACATCACATCTCTTTAGTTTCTCAACGAATTTACATTTTTCAAGACAGCCTAGCTGCAAATGTTGCTTATGGACAGGAGATAGATAGAGAAAAAGTGAATGAAGCATTACGCCATGCTGATGCGACAGCATTTGTAGCTTCTCTTGAAGATGGAATAGATACCATGATGAGTGAAGCAGGTACAAACCTCTCAGGTGGTCAGCGTCAGCGTGTTGCAATTGCGAGAGCAATTTATAAACATTCATCTTTAATCCTTTTTGATGAAGCGACTTCAGCACTTGATAATGAAAGCGAGAAACGCATACAAAAAGCACTTGATGAGTACACAAAAGATAAGATAACTATAACCATAGCCCATAGACTCTCAACTATAGAGCATGCAGATAAGATACTGGTGATGCAAAAGGGAAGGATAGTTTCAAGTGGAACACATGAAGAATTACTTGAGAACTCAGAAGTATATCAGCGTTTAGCCGGAGAGTTTGAAGCTTGATTAATCACTCTATTAGTATATTTTAGAGATAATCAGAAATAATTATAAAGATAAGAGGCGAAGCATTGACAGATATGAACTTAGACTTTAAAAAATACCTAAAATACTCAAAACCTGGACCAAGATACACCTCTTATCCAACGGCTTTAGAGTTTAGTGATGCCTATGAGTATGATACTTACATTAAAAAGATAGAATCACAAGATAGTTCTCGTCCTCTAAGTCTCTACTTTCACCTTCCTTTTTGTAAAAATGCATGTTACTTCTGTGGCTGTAGTGTAGTTTTTACTTCCAAAGAAGATAAGATGCTGCGTTATATGGAGTATCTTAAACGCGAACTGGAGATACTCTCTTCACATCTAGACTGTAAACGCGAAGTGATTCAGATGCACTTTGGTGGTGGAACTCCTACATTTTTTAGTGCACCACAACTTAAAGAAATTATAGATGCTATAAAATCCTACTTTCCTAACTTCATTGAAGGTGCAGAAATAAGCTGTGAGATAGATCCTCGCCATATTGATGAAGCACAAATGAAAGTGATGAGTGAGGCTGGATTTAATCGTGTGAGTTTTGGTATTCAAGATTTTAACGAAAAGGTACAAGTGGCGGTTCACCGTGTTCAACCTTACTCTATCACAAAAGATGCTATGGATTTAGCTAGAAAGTACAATATGGTTTCGGTAAATGTTGACCTTATCTACGGTTTACCATACCAAACACTAGAGACATTTAAAGAGACACTTACTCTTGCTCTTACTTTAAACCCTGACAGATTTGCAGTTTTTAACTATGCACATGTGCCTTGGCTGAAAAAAACAATGCGCAAAATTGATGAGACAACACTACCAGAGCCTGATGAAAAACTAGCTATCATGCAGTACACCATAGACTTCTTAACATCTAATGGTTATAAAATGGTAGGAATGGATCACTTTGCAAAACCTGAAGATGAACTATTTCGTGCGATAGAAAAAGGGGAGCTTCACAGAAACTTTCAAGGTTACACTACTAAAGGTGGAGCAGACCTTATCGGAGTAGGACTTACTTCCATCGGTGAGGGTATTGACAGTTATAACCAAAACTTTAAAGATATGCACTTGTATGAAGCGGCTATTGATGCTGGTAAGCTTCCTTTTGAACGAGGTGTTGTTCTAAACGCGGATGATATTATTCGCCAAAATGTTATTATGGAGCTTATGAGTAATTTTAAGTTAGATATTAAAAGATTTAATAAGCAATTTGGGGTAGAATTTCAAACATACTTTGCTGATGCACTTACTACTTTAGAACCATTTGTGGCAGATGATTTGATAGTTATTGATGAAAGTAAAATAGAGTGTTCACAAACAGGTGCTTTGCTTGTGAGAAATATAGCCATGGCGTTTGATGCTTACATGCATCAACATAGTGATAGTAAAAAAACTTTTTCAAAAACAGTCTAATGGTGGGTAGAAAATATGAGTAAAATGATAGAAGATATATTTAGTTTTGATGAGATACAAGACGATTGTATAAAATGCGGAAAATGTATTCCTGTTTGTACAATTCATATTGTAAATCCTGATGAGGTTACTAGCCCTCGTGGTTTCATAGACTTGCTTGGGGCATATAAAAATGGACACCTAGAGTTAGATAAAAATGCAAAAGATATTTTTGAGTCTTGTTTTTTATGTACAAACTGTGTAGATGTTTGCCCAAAAGACCTTCCAGTAGATATGATAATAGAACAGGTCCGTTCAGACATAGCACAAAAGTTTGGTATCGCTTGGTACAAACGACTTTTCTTTTTACTCCTGCGTCACCGTTGGTTAAATGACATCGCATTTAAGCTCGGCTGGGCATTTCAGACTTGTGGTTTTAAGATAAAAGATGACATAGACTCTATGCACTCGCGTTTTAACCTACCTATGATTAAGACAGACAGACTTATGCCAAGTCTTCGCAAGACTTCTTTTTTAAACGCACATCCTGAAAACATAGACAATGGTTCTAAACGCAAGGTAGCTATATTTATAGGCTGTTTGGCAAACTACAACTTTAAAGATGTAGGAGATGCACTTTTAGAGATTTTAGAAGCACTTGAAATAGATGCATTTCTTGCAAAGAGTCAAAAGTGCTGTTCTGCTCCTGCTTACTTTACGGGAGACTTTGGTACAGTGGACTCAAACGCGAAGTTTAACATAGAGTACTTTGAGAGTTTCTCTAAAGATGTTGAAGCTATCATCGTTCCAGAAGCCACATGTTCTGCGATGCTTAAAATCGACTATGAGCACTATTTTCATGATCAGCCAGAGTGGAAAGCTCGTGCTAAAGCTATTATGACAAAAGTTCATATGGCGACAGAGTGGTTGCAGCATAATACAGAACTTGAAGCACTTTTAGCTTCAAAAAAACAGATACCAAAAATAGTAACATATCATGACCCTTGTCATGCAAGAAAGATGCAAGGGATATACCAAGAACCAAGAAACTTAGTAAGTAAAAACTACAACATTGTAGAGATGAGTGACCCAAATGCTTGTTGTGGTTTTGGTGGGATTACTATGCAGACTGAGAAGTATCATTTTGCTAAAGCTGCGGGTGTTCCTAAGGCGGCTATGATTAAAAATACTGGAGCAGAGATAGTATCTGCTGAGTGTTCAGCTTGTCGCATGCAGATAAATAACTCTATGGGTGTGGAGAGTAAAACTGTCTTTAAAAACCCTATAGAGCTCATAGCAGAGGCACTTAAAGCTTAATGGAGTACTTTGTTTGGGATGCTAGCCCGATAGCCTTCTCTCTTGGTCCTATTACTGTTTTTTGGTACGGGATACTGTTTGCGACTTCTATTCTTATAGGTTTAGAGTTCATGAAGTGGGCTTTTAAACTCGAAGGAAAAAATGAAGCGACAATTGAACCACTTTTCCTTTATACGGTTATAGGCATTGTAGTAGGTGCTAGACTTGGGCATTGTCTCTTTTATGATCCTGCTTTTTACCTCTCACATCCTCTGAAAATCTTTGCAGTTTGGGAAGGTGGTCTTGC
>JALSMC010000298.1 GCA_026987995.1 Sulfurimonas sp.
GATGATGGTTCCAAGGTAGATGTAGAGTGTTCTTGTTCCCAACATCTTTTTTACTACACCTATTGTCACTGTATTTGTCGCGGGTCCTGCACTTAAGAACACAAACGCAGCTCCAGGGGCAACTCCGGCGAGCATAAGCCCTGCAGCTATAGGTAGAGATGCTGTTGCACAAACATACATGGGCACGGCTATAGCGATAACGATGATGTATGAGAGCCATGAGTATTCTAAGAGTATTTCACTCAAGTTATCAGGGATAGCAACTGTTATGAGTGCTCCTAAAAGTAGTCCTACTAAGAGTGGTGAGGCTATATCACTGAGAAGTGTTCCAAAAGCATAAGTAAGTGCATCTTTTATGAGTTTGACAAAAGATTTTTTCTCTTGAGTTGTTACTGAACAGCAACTACTGCCATCACAACTCTCTTCTTCTATTTTTGCCATACTAAATGCTGGTTTTTTCTCTACGGCGACTTCTTCTTCATCTCCATAAAAATTCGCTAAAATACCGGCGATAATAGAGATAATCATAGAAGTGATAACACGATAAATAGTAAATGCCCAACCGAACATTCCATAAGTTGCTAAGATACTATCGACCCCTGTAATAGGAGTAGAAATAAGAAAAGAGAGTGTTGAACCATTAGAAGCTCCACTCTTTTTTATACTTGTAGCAAGAGGGATAACACCACATGAACATACAGGTAAGGGTATACCAAAAACAGTCGCTTTTATAACCGACCACACAGAATCTTTTCCAAGATGATCTTTAACTATACTCTCAGGTACGAGTTCATGTAAAAGACCTGCGAAGATGAGTCCAAACAAAATGTAAGGAGCCATCGCATTACTTAAATCAAATAGAGCGTTAAAAAAAAGTGTTACATATTCCATAACTTATTTAGTGAGTTGGAATTGCTACTGCACCACATTTACCACCGCCACACTTCATACCTTTAGCTTTGCCTTTTCCTGGCATATCACAAGTCTCTGCATCTTTATACGTATCGTACAACCATGCTGCTACACTAGCTCTATCTTCTTTACTCATACCTTTGCCGATAGGAGGCATCACTCCAAATGCTTTATATGCCATCGGCTTACAAACACCCTTGTCTTTAGAAGGATTTACGATGTAATCCTCAACAAATGCGATAAACTCTTCACGAGTTTGGTATTGCTTATGAAGTCGTGCTGCAACCTTTGGCATTGCAGGTGCTCGCATACCACTCTTTTTCATCTTCATAGCCATCTTTTCACGCATAGCCATCCTCTCTTCTTTTGTGGCATTTTGCATTTTGGCTCTCTTTTTCTGCATCTGTGCTTTGTCCATCATCCCTTTTGGTGCATGACACATCTGACATTTCGCTTTATAAACCTCTGCTCCACTTGAAGCCAAGAGTGAACTCATACCTAAAACCAGTACTAATAGTAACTTTTTCATCACATTATCCTATTTATTTAATTTATATACTCTTATTGTTATATACATTTGCTTCAAAAGAGCCTAAAATTTAAGTTAATCTATTTCACATGGTATAAAATGTGCTGTACTCTTAACAATTAACAAAATCAGGAATTATTTTAATGTTTAGTTTTATCAATTTTTTACAATCTATTCTCCGTAAACTCCAAAAAAACAAGGGTGTTTGGTTTACAGTTCTCACCGTTTCTTCCATAATGGGTGTATTGATATCCATCTCACTTATGAACATGATGACAAGTGATGTCTCACATAAGACTTACCTGCAAGTACATAGAGTTGACACAAACCAGCTTGACAACTTACTTGATAACAAATACGATACTCTTTTAGCTATTGGTGGTGTTATCTCTATTCATCCAGATATAGTAGCTAATATTAAATCACAATCTGACAAGTCACTCAACGACTTCCTCGAAGCATCCGCTAAAACAATCAATGACCGTGTCAATATAGACCCACTTCAAGTAAGATACTATGCCAAAGATTTTGAGGCATCTCAGTCTGAGAATTTTAAATATGCAGAGTTAGTGATAGATACTACAACCTCTATCACAGGTCTTGTAGTAAACTCAAATGGTATTAGGATTATTGGTATTACACCTGTTGTGGATGGTAATGTAACCATAGGAGCCATTGAAGTTTCTCAAGATGTTTCATCTATACGAGATCAGTTTGAACAAGTGGGCAAAGAGTTTCTTTTTATACTTAACAAATCACAACTTGTTTTTCTTGGCCTAGGCACAAAACAAGGAAATCTTCAAGATATAGATGATAAATACAAAATATTTTTTCATAAATACAACTCACAATTTTATACAGTACTTCAAGGTATAGACTTAGATGTACTCCAGCGTGAAAAGTATGATGTAGGCTCTAAGTTCTATACCACTTATGATGAAGCGGTAGACATCAACGGGAAACCTATCGGATTGTTTATCTTAGGTGAGAGTTCAAAAGGGGCAAATTCTTTTGTAAACATCACTAAAAACCTTATAAGTTCCGTAACAACAGTCGCTCTTGGCCTTGTTATCTCACTCATACTGTTTATGTTCTAAGGCTTAAGGATGAAACGCTTAAAAATAATGAAAGCCTATGCAGTTTTATGGCTTTTTATATACTTTTTAGTTAACTCAAATCTTGAAGCGATGTCGACATTCTTTTTTGCGACACTGACTTTTAACCTTGCTGTTCTTACAATTCTAACCATCGGTATCATTGTCATCATGCGTTCTAGTATCACACTTGTTATGCTCGCAGGTACATTTGGAATTCTTGCCTACAAAAAGGACAATCTTACTTTTTACCTTCAAGGTATAGATAAAATTATGCCTGCAAATATTGCTCATATGTTTCACTCCCGTGCTGAAAAAGGTGTTTTACTCTTTACAGCAGATGAATCTCGTGCAGTTATTGAGTGGATTGATGAAAAGTTTTCACATCAAAACCGTTACATAAACTACTTCATCGGTACTTCTCTTATGATTGGTCTGCTTGGTACTTTTACTGGTCTACTCATTGCCATTGATGAGATGGGTAAAATTATTCTCTCACTTTCTGGTGATATTGACCTCGGAAAAGTTATCCGTGACTTTGCTGGTCCTCTTGGTGGTATGGCAACTGGTTTTGGATCATCTCTATTTGGTGTTATTTCAGCCATCATCTTAGGTCTTATGGGTTACATACTCAACAAAAATCAAGAGACGCTTATTGAAGGAGTTGAGGATTGGCTTAAGGGTCGTATTATCGATTCTGGTGGTGTTTCTACACCTGTAATAGCTGGAGCAGAGGGAGAACCTCTTCCTGAGCAGCGTTCTTCATTTATGGATGTTTTTATAGATAATATCTCTACACTTAGCAAGGCAATGGCAGAAATAGCACGAACAAATGAAAGACTTCATAGTATAACCATTGCATCTGTACAACAAGCTAGAGATGAGCATGAGCTTAGTTATGAGCTTTTTGTAACTATAAATGATAACCTTAGTAATATAGATGAAAATGCAAAAAATAATACTACCATACTTGATACAAGACTAAGCAACATAGAAAACATCATAACTGATGGTCAAAAACTAGCTTTAGATGAATTAAAACTCACACTTGCAACACTTTCTGACACCTTAGTTCAAGTACTAAGTGCAAACAATGAAACTGTTACTACTCAGAATGACAAAATAACATCTCTCCTTGACTCTGTAGATAACAAACTCCAAGCACAACTAGAGATCATAACAAACGACAATACTAAAGAAAGAGTGTCGGAACTCAAAGATGAGCTTCAAACAATAGCAACTATTCTTTCACAAAGCAAAGACTCTGACACTAGTAACTTTAAAGAGATGATAAACTCTCTCTCAGGATTAACACAAAAACTACAAGATGAGATGATTCTTTTAGAGTCTATTGAAAAGCTTTCAAAAGTACAGATAATGGACGGTAGAAAACAGAACACTCTTGTTCAGGCATCAATAGTTAAACAAGAGACACAACAAGACCATAGTGAACTCTTTCATAAAGACTCTAAAGAACTCCTTGAAAAACAGAGAGCGATTTTAGATCTTTTAGTCGGTAAAAATGATGAAAGTATCGCTGAACTTCGTCGCATATCTGCTGCAACTTCTACAGGTACACAGGGTGTTACAGAGCAGATAAATAGCCAAGCACAAGCAAACAAAGAAGCATCTCGTGGTTTCTTCTCTAAGATTTTTGGATAAGCTAAAATAGATGGCAAAAAGATGTCCGGAAGATTTTAACCCTTGGCCGCCGTTTGTAGATATTTTTGCTTCGGTTATCCTTGTTATGTTACTTTTTCTACTCATAACTATTGTAAACATTGGTTACTATGCACAGTTTAAACATAAGGTTTCATATACTGCGAGTGTAGTTACTGAAGCACCTGTACAGCCAGAAGAGCAGACCAAAGCACTACCAACACCAGTTGAGTGTACGCCTTCAAAAAACAACTCGATTGATGACACTATACCAAATGCTTTCTCTTTTCATAAAGTTGTAGCACCCAAGGAAGAGTCCTCAAATAACTCACTTTTCAGTGGTGGTAAAGCGATAGGAAACGCAGTAAGTTATGCAGCCAACAAAGACAAAAAAGAGTTTACACAACAAAAAATAATCAAAAAAGACCTGCTTCTGACTATTGAGTTTTCAGACAAAGAGATTTTTTTAAACTCTGCTATCAAGCGTAAAATAAAACTTTTTGTCAGTGATATAAAACGCCGTTCAAAAAGAGCAGAATTTACTCTTTTAGTGAGTGATCCAACAAATATCATAAGTTCAACTATCTCTAAACAGATATCTTTGGGGCGCATACTCAATGTTAAAAATGTGATTAAACGCAGTAATATATCTTCAAAAAAGATAAAACTGGACTTGCAACATAATATTCCCACTGCTAATCCAAATGGTGACATAACAATTAAGGTTCATATTCCATGATAAAATTTCTATTTA
Source organism: Sulfurimonas sp. (assembly GCA_026987995.1). Classification (GTDB taxonomy): domain Bacteria; phylum Campylobacterota; class Campylobacteria; order Campylobacterales; family Sulfurimonadaceae; genus Sulfurimonas. The sequence goes on from JALSMC010000298.1 coordinate 4,949, forward strand.
GTCTTACTCTCGCACTTACTCTTTATGGACTTGAATCAAACTCCACACAAGAAGTAACAAACCTTGAAGAAGACATACTTTTTCATGCACAAAGAGAAGAAGGGCTTAGTCTTTATGATGCTATAAACAAAGGTATAAAACATAGTAATAGCCTTGATGCCACATACCAAGTTGTTATTCAAGATAAGCAAAAAGTTAAAGAAGTTCAAGCAGGACATCTTCCTGTTGTAAACTTAAGTGGAGATGCAGGATATGAACTGCGCCAATTTGCACTTGATGAAAATGCACCTAATGTTAATACCCCCATCACAAGTGCTAGTAACTATAAAAAAGTTGATTTATACCTCACCATCACAGAAAATTTATGGGCTGGTGGAAGCATAGAAAATAGTGTAGATGAAAAAGATGCTGCACTCAAAGCATCTCTCTACGATTATAGAGATAAGCTTGAGACACTTGTTGTAAATGTTTCCAATGCTTACTTTAATGTCGTCTATGGTGAAATAGCTCTCAAAATAGCAAATAAAAATATGAGAAATTATGAGAAGATTTTAAATATCGTAAGCATCAAAGAGAAAAATGGTGCTGCAACAAAAGGTGATGTAAACTTCATAAGAGCAAATGTAGATAATGCAAAAACAGACTTAGTCCAACGCCAAAAAACACTTAGTGATGCACGTGCTCAGTATGTATACCTACTACAAACTGAGTCAAAAGAGGATCTGCCTTTTGAAATCACTACTATTTTTTACAACCAGGATCTCAATGTATCCTTGGAGAATGCCCAAGAGCTCAATGCTAAAATCCTTAAACAAAAAGCATATATCAAAGCTACAAAGTATGGTTTTTTAGCAACAAGTGGGAAGTTTCAACCTAAGGTAGATTTTGCTATAAATGGTGAGACAAGAAATGAGTATGACATAGGACTTGGTAAACGTGAGAAAGTGAATGCTGTTATCAACTTCAACTACAATCTTTACAATGGTAACAAAGATGAAGCAACAGCAGTAAGACTTCTCTCAAAACTAAAAGAGCAAAAACACCTCTACAAAGACATACAACGTAAAGTTACATTTGAAGTAAAAGTACTCCATCGTTCTGTGAGTTCTTTGAGTGCTTCTTTACGACTAACAGAGAGTGAAGTAATAGCTGCACGAAAAGTTGTTAATAGCTACTGGATAGCATTTCAACACGGTACACAAGACCTTCAAGCCTTGCAACTCTCACAAAGAAATCTAAATCGTGCAGAACAAGACTATGCAGATTATAAGAAATCACTAATCATCGATAGTTTTGCATTGATGCAAAAAACAGGAACTCTTTTACAAAACTTAGCAGTTCCATATAAAAAGAGTAAAAATGAGTTTCAAGCCGATACAATCAATCTCTTCTCAGACTTTGATGATTTAAAATAGGTAGTTTAATCCTAAATATAGCTCACTTGTTTTTAATTTAAAAGTGGCTTCGTATGTAGCTGATGTAACCCCGTCAGCATCTGAAAATTCAGCCATAAGTCCACTTCTAGCTCTGTACCCTAACTCTGCACTTAAGCCAAAATCAAATTCAACTTGTGTTCCGATTTGAAAACCATATTCCATATTATATTTAGTTTCTTTATCAAATATTGATTCAGGGCTATCAATTAAAGTACTATAGTAACTCATCTGACTTCTATTTGCACCTACTCCAATACCAATAACTCCACGAATATTCCATTTATTATCTTTAGCTGAATAAAGTATTGGC
>JALSMC010000299.1 GCA_026987995.1 Sulfurimonas sp.
TACTCGTGTTATGATGGGTGAAAAACTTGTTGATGCTCTGTCTTACTACGATAAATATGACATTGTTGAAGTTGCAAATGGTCTTCGTCGTCCAAAACTCAAAGGTCATGTTTCAGTAAAAGAGGCAGTTTTTCCTTTCCATAAACTCTATGGAGCTGACCTTGTTTTAAGCCCTGAGATGAAGTCAACGGGTGAAGTTATGGGTATCAGTAAAAACTTTGGTGTAAGTTTTGCAAAAGCACAGCTTAGTGCTGGTAATAATATTCCTACTGGTGGAACTTGTTTTCTTTCTTTTGTAGATACTGACAAGATGCATGCAGCAGAAATTGCTAGTGGTTTAATCAAACATGGTTTTAAACTTGTAGCAACAAAAGGGACACAAGCTATCTTATCAGAAGCTAGTATAGAGTGCGAGTTAGTACTTAAAATCTCTGAAGGCCGTCCAAACATAGAAGATAGTATGAAAAATGATGAAATTGCCATGGCAATAAACACTTCTGATAATAACACAAGTAAAAAAGATGCTGTAGTTATTCGTCAAGAAGTTCTTCGTCGTAGCATACCTTATTTTACAACATTAAGTGCGGCTCGAGCACTTATACTTGCACTAGATGAAATGGGTGATGGTTCATGGACAAAGTCAACAGCACTTCAAGACTTTTTAGTTTAGAAACTAAAGTTCTTCTTATTCAAACCGATACTACTGTCGGTTTTTTGTCTCAAGATGAGGCAAGACTTCAAGCTATAAAAGAGCGACCCTCAACTAAACCTTTTATCATAGTTTATAAAAGCTTCAAAGCTTTAAAAGAAGCAAAACATAGAGTTCCATCACAACGTAAAAATCAAATTCGTCGTGCTAAAAAAACAACTTTTATAGTAAAAAACAGATCTTTTCGTGTCGCTTGTGATACTCTACACTCTAAACTACTCACAGACATATCTTGGAACTACTCAACATCAGCAAATGAAACTTCAAAACACTTTGACAGAGAGTTTTGTGAAGAAAAAACTGATATAATAATCGAAGACAAAAACTCCATCTATGAGGGGCAGTCCTCTAAACTCTATAAAATTAACAATATTAAAAAAGTGAGGTTACGATGAGTAAAGCAGTTCAAGCACTACTAAGTGGTATGTTTTTTACATTTATATTAGACTTTTTTCTTTTTTTAGGGATATTTGAGAACTATATAAAAGCTAAAGAGATTGATGTTTACTACAACATTCTTTTTGCAGACCATCAAAGTATTGTGCTCTTTTTCCTCTTCTCAATTGCACTTGGCTATCTTACACTCTATAAAGAGACTAAACTCGCCCTTATCGTTATAGGAACTCTTAGTATTCTATCACTTTCAACTCTAATTACTCCAATCGGAAGTGCTTTAGGGGAAACTCTTTTAATGAAAAATGATGTTGCTATACATATGAGTAAATACTCTTATAGAGGTGATATACTTTACGATGGTAGAGATACAGTGACTTTTTATGATTATACTTTCAAAAAAGTATTAAATCTGGATAAAAATAAAATAATAGGTGAATATTAAAATGAACAAATTTACAAACAATGTTTTACTCGGAACTACAGGTGCTCTTATGATGAGTGTTTTAACAGGTTGTGAAGCTCCACAAGAAGAGCAAAAAAATCGTTTTCTTGTTATAGAACAGCAGACTAATGGAAAATACATCGTAGTAGAAGAGATGCCAACAGATGGTCCATCTCGAGCTATCATCCGTGAAAAAGATGCACAGGGAAACACAGTTGAGCGTTTTATGAATGAAGCAGAGATGAAAGCCCTAGCAGAACAAGAGTACCAAAAAGTACAAAATGGTACGAGTGAGACACTCCGAGAGAACAGTGGTGGTGCAGGTATGGGTCTTGCAGGGACTATCCTCGCAGTAGCAGCAGGTTCTCTTATGGGAAACATGATAGGAAATGCACTTATGAATAATAAGAATTTTTCTAAAAACAGTGCAAGAACAAACAAAAGTGCATATAGCCGTTCAGCTGCGGGTAAAGCAAGTAGAAGTGGCAGTAGTAAAAAAAGTTTTTTTGGTTCTAAGAGTTCAAGTTCAAGATCGGGAGGCTTTTTTGGTGGCTAATATAAACTTATCACCATCTCAAGAGCAAGAGTTATACGATAAAAGTGATGAACTTTATGACATGTATATTGAAGCTGCTGATTACATTATAGAAAATGATCTATTCTTTGAAGTTGGAGTTGGATTTAACCTTGCTGAGCTCATTAAAAAATCATGGGAAAATGATGTTCATTGGCATATTTATGGTGCATTTGAGTTTTATAGTGACACATTAGCCCTGCATAAATTTAATGCAGATACACCAAGTTTTCTTTCTCAAGCAGCTGATGAATCAGGAAACGAGATAAAAGAGAAAATAAGAGATAACTTTAAAAGACTTATCACACTAGATGATTCACTAGAATTATTTCAAGAGAGATATGATGGATGGAGTATACTTTTTAGTGCCCCTAGAGATGATGCACAAAAGATAGAAAACTCTAAACTACTACAAACCCTAGCCCAAGAGGCAGGTTTTGAGACTGGATTTGCTTACCTAGATGAAGTTGTTTTTAGTGAAGATGGTATTTTTGATAGCGAAGAAAACCAATACGAGTACTGGTTTAAAAACTATTCTTGGAATGAGATGGCAAGTCAAGAACCAGAACTGCTAACAACACTCACAAGTCTCATCAAAGAGCAAAAGGTCATCATCTTAAACCCTGCATATACAGCTCTTTTTGAATCAGATGGTATTGTAGATGTTCTAAGAAAGCTCTATCCTGACACTCCCTACCTACAAAAGCAAAAAAAAAGTAACACACTTGTAAATATCTTTTTTGCCTATGAAGCTTGTGGACTTAGTTATGTGAGTGAAGTTGTGTAAGCCTCCCCTTAATTCAACTGATGATTAAATTCAGGTACTATCTCTTTTAATATTTGTAGTTGATTATCACAAGTGAGTAGCTCTTTTATGTCATCATTTAACTTTTTTAAGTCATAAGGTGTTGGTTTTGCTACTGTTATGGACTCATACTCAGTTGAAGTGTCACTATCGTCAATAAGTAACTCTTCATAAAGTTTTTCCCCTGGTCTTAGTCCTGAAAAAATTATTTTTATATCTTTTTTAGCGCTTAAGTCTATCATCTTTTGTGCTAAGTCAACTATTTTAATAGGCTCGCCCATATCAAGGATAAATATCTCACCACCACTTCCTATGGCACCGGCTTGAAGCACAAGTTCACATGCCTCGGGAATAAGCATAAAGTAGCGGGTGATATCAGGGTGTGTAACAGTTATGTTTTTTCCAGCCGTGATTTGAGCTTTAAACTTTGGTATCACACTTCCACTTGAGCCAAGCACATTTCCAAAACGCACCGCTACTATATCTGTTCCTTGTCCATTTGAGTTTTGTGCATACAACTCACAGATGCGTTTTGTAGTACCCATCACATTTGTTGGTCGGACTGCCTTATCTGTTGAGATCATTACAAATTTTTCTACATTGTGCTCTATTGAAGTATCTATAATATTTTTTGTCCCTAAAATATTATTTCTAATCGCTTCACTAATGTTTGCTTCAACTAGTGGTACATGCTTGTATGCAGCTGCATGAATGACGATATCAGGTTTATGTAGTGCAAAGGTAGCACTTAAGTCACTTTTATTTACTACACTTTGCATAACAGGTACTGTCTCTATACCTTTTATCTCCTCTTCAATAGCATAGAGGTTATACTCACTACTATCTAGTAGTATCAGTTTCTTAGCACCAAACTGCTCACACTGTCGGCATATCTCACTCCCAATACTTCCACCAGCTCCACTAACTAAAACAACTCTGTCTTTGATAAATGTAGCAATTTTTTGTGTATCTAAATCTTTTGGATGGCGAGCAAGCAGATTTTCAACAGAAACATCCTTTATAGATGCTCCATAGTCTCCATAATCAGCTGCTATTTTTATACTTTTTATACCAATGTCACTCAGCCTTTCATGTAGTGATGTAAGATCCATAGACTCATCTACAATAGCAATTTCAGCTTGAATATCCATAGATAAAAACTTATCTAAACTATAAACTTCAATACTATTTACCTTGATATTTTGATATCCATCGTTGATAATTGCAACTGGATAGTAGCCACTATCTTTATGGTTAATCGTTCGTAAGATTCTATTTGCCTTATCTAAGCCAGCCAATATCACTGTGTCTTTCCCTTTTACATCCATCTTAAAACTTTCTAAGTAGAACCTTTTTGATATGCGCAGTGCAAGTAGTAAAAAAAGTGAGATAAAAAACTCTATGGGAATAACAGAACGAGGAATGATAAAGTTAAAAAAATGTCCTATATAAGCGGTACAGACAAGTACTACAGTTGAAAATATAGTAACATACACAAGTCTTGTTGTATCTTTAAAGCCAAAATGTCTCCAAGAAATACTGTAAATACGAAAGTAGTAAAATAGGAAGATACGAACCAAGAGTAAAACTCCTACAGTTATGTATATGGAGTGGTTGTAAGTATCAGGAATCTTAAAATCAAAACGTAGTAAAAATGCGATATAAGTTGATATGAGTATAATAAACATATCAAAGAGTATAAAAAAGAGTTTTCTCTTTAACGGGGATGCATGAAGGGTCACTAAAATCCTTTGAGTTTATCTATAAGTTTTGTAATAGAGTATAATACTATAAGGCTGATTAAAAATGCCATAAAAATATTAGCAGAAAAATAAACTACTAAAAATAAAAAAATATTTACGAGCATAGCATACACAACAACTTTTGTGTGAGAATAGCCACTTTGAGTAAGTCTTTGGTAGGCATGTTTTTTGTGTGCAACTGATAGTTTTTCTCTATTGTTTGCACGTCTAAGTAATGTAAAAGTAGCATCAAATAAAAAGAGTCCAAAAAGTACTATCCATATCCAAAAGTTATCTGTGTTTTGATTTGTGTAGTAGAGTGTAAAGATGGCTACATTGTAACCAAGGAGTGTACTACCAACATCCCCCATAAAGATTTTTGCATTTCCGAAGTTCCAGTATAAGAACCCTAAAGTTGCCACCCCTAAAACTAAAAAATGCTCCCCTCTAAACAGTAGAAATCCTGCGAGTGATAAAAAAAGTATTTCACTCCCTGCATATCCATTTATACCATCTAAAAAGTTATAAAGATTAATAAACCAAATGATTAAAAAGAAAGAAAACATAGCTGTGAAGAGCTGATTGTCAATACTAAAAAAGTAAAAATCCAACTCTGTAATGCCACCTAGAAAATAGATTCCCAAACAAGCAACTAATGCTTGAACACCCAAACGCAGCTTCGCTGAGAGTTCGAAAAGGTCATCAAAATAACTAACAACAGAGATGACAATACCCACAATAAGAGCAAAAAACAGTGAACTATCAATAGCAGCAGTAAAATAAAGATAAAAAAGCCCTATAAACCATGTAACAGCGATAGCAATACCCCCACCATGCGGAGTAGGCACACTATGAGAACTTCTATCAGTCACCTCTGCTACGAGGGATTTTTTTATGGCATAGTTTTTTATGAAATATGTGAGAGAGAAGGAGAGTAGTAGCAAGAGTATATATGTCATCTACTTCTATCCTCTAAGTCATTATAGACTAAATTATTTTCTCTTTTGCCTACACTCAAAACAAAAACAATAATTTCCTCATCTTTTAGTTTGTTAACAAACTGCTTTTTTATAGCACTGTCCAATTTATCCCATTTTTTCAATGCCTTTGGCATATACTCAAGATAATAATTCATCAAGCTCCACTCTTATTGGCTTACTGGTATCTTTTAATGCTTCTTCTACCTCTTGTTTAAGATAATAGTCATCAACTATTTCCATCATTTTCTCATATAAAGAACTTGGAACGAGATAGGCACTCGCAACATTATGGTTAAGAATAGCCACTGCCTCATCTCCTGCATCTTTTAAAAGCTGTGTTGGAGATTTCTTTAGTTCAGTTATACTGGCTGTGTAGTTTGCTAATATTGGTTGCATTTTACATCCTTTATAAAGTATCTTAAATTATACCTTATTTAGTATCTTTTGTCAAAACACCATTTTTAAAAATTAAACCAATTCCCTCTTCAACACTAAAAGGATTTACAAGACTTAAAACTTTCTTAGTTTGTCTATTGTCCACCTCTAAACTTCCATAAAGGCGCTTATGAAATGACGGTTTTAAGGTTTTTAGAAGCATCTCAAAAAATGGAATTTTTATAAGATACACTTTTTTATCTAAACTTTTAGCTATTAGTTCTATAAGTTTTGTAGTACTAAGAGGTTCATCATCTGCTGCTAAAAAGACACCTGATTTTTCTTGTAAAATAATTTCATCAATTAGATGACATAAATTGCCAATATATACCATACTTCTTTTATTCTCTATCTTTGCAAATGGTAAAACAGGCATCTTTTTCACTAAACTAACTAAGTTTTTTATATTTGCTTTAACACCATAGCCATAAACAATAGGAGTTCTAATGATAGAAACCTTAAAATCATCAGACTCTAGTTTGAGTAGTTCATTTTCTGCCTTTAATTTACTTTTTCCATACTCA
>JALSMC010000300.1 GCA_026987995.1 Sulfurimonas sp.
ATGAGTTTTTGGCTTATTCTTTTCCCTCTTTTTTACCTCATTACTTAGTATAATTAAAACAAATAAAACCAAAAAATAAATAAAATTCCATAATTTTCCCCATAAAGCACCTACAATTCAATTTTAATTTAGTTTATAAAGAGTAAGATTGTTTTAAATTTGATTCTGCAAGGAGGTTTATAATGTCGACAAATAATAATGATATTAGTACAGATGGTCTAACATTTTTAGATGATGGAGAGGTTCTATATAATGATTTGTACCTTTTATCTGAAACTGATGAGAAGGGTATTATAAGTTATACCAGTGATTCTTTTCTAAAAGTTGCAAATATGAGAGAGTCTGAGATGGTTGGGCAACCACACAACATCGTAAGACATCAAGATATGCCAAGAGCTGCTTTTAAATCACTTTGGGATGATGTTCAGTCAAAAGGATTTTGGACAGGTTATGTTAAAAACCAACGTAAAGGCGGAGGATACTACTGGGTATATGCTACAGTATTACGTTCTGTAGATAAAAGTGGAAATACAAAATATGTTTCTATTAGAGTGAAACCTTCACGTGAAGATATTCAAAAAGCTCAAGAGCTTTATGCAACATTAGATTAAGATAAAAGGAAAATTCAATGGCTTTAATGAAAAAAGGAAACTCAGGTTCATCTTCTGCAGTAGTATCTTCTGGTGGTGTTGATAAACGCAAGCAGAGAACTTTAGCGAAACAGCAACAAATCAGTGAAAGTATTGCTGGTGTTTCTATGAGTATTTTAGAAAATGCACAAGAGAGTGTGAGTGCTATTGAAGAGTTAAAATCTTCAATGGAGCAGATTGCAACAGCAGCTGAAGAGAATAGTGGAGCAAGTGAGCAAGCACTTTCAAATGTTAAAAATATTAGCTCAAATATCGGAAAGATGACTGTAACTATAAATGCAGTAACAGCTTCAACACTTTCTGCAGGTGAGAGCATTATGTCTGCAGTTGATAAGATTAATGTGTCAGTTGAGAGAATGGGAAGTGCTGTAAATGTAGCAAAAGAGTCTTCACAAAAAAGTGAAGAGTTAAAAGAGTCTTCTCAAAATATTGGAAATGCAGTTGGTTTTATTGCTAAAATTGCTGATCAAACTAACTTACTTGCATTAAACGCAGCGATTGAAGCATCTCGTGCAAAAGAGCATGGAAAAGGTTTCGCAGTTGTAGCTGATGAAACACGTGCTTTAGCGGGAGAGAGTGAAAAAAATGCTGAGTTTATTTCAGAACTTGTAAATAAAATTCAAACAAGTATTGATGGTATTATTAAAAGTATTGGTTCGACAACAAATATTATCTCCGGAAATGGAGTTAAGGGTAATGCCTTAGCATTAAAGATGGAAGAACTTACAAAAATAGCAGTCTATTCTGTTGAAGCGGCTAGAAGTATCGGTTCATATACAACACAACTTGGTGATTTTATAGAAAAAATCAATGAAGGTTCAGGCGATATAGCAAAAGCATCAAGCGAAATAGCACTCTCAGTTGAGAGAACTCTTAACTCGATTGAAGTTCAGTCAGATGCTCTTGGTCAAACTGAAGATGATATAAAAGAACTCTCAAACCTTGCAGAAGAGTTAAAGTACTCAACAGATACTATGAAGTCAGCTGAAGATATCGCGATGAGTGCAGATACTATTAGTGCATCTATGGATGAAATTCAAAATGCTCTTGAAGATGTAACGAGTTCACTCAACCAGATGGAAGAGTCTTCTCAAAATACAAACCAGAGTGCTTTAAGTAACAAAGAACTTGTTGAAGCAGGTCTATTAACAGCCAAAGATATAGATAAACTTATAGAGATTGCAAGAAGAAACTTTGACCTCTTAAAGGTATCGTTTAACGAAGTAAAAGCATCAGTAGTTGAGATTAAATCATCATTTGGTGACTCAATTAAAGAGGGAAATAGTGCTGCAGTAGAACTCAACATCATAGTAAAAGAGACAAAAAGTGTTGATAAAACAGTTGGAAATATCTCAAACTCAATTGTTCAGTTAAATATGCTTGCTATTAGTGGATCTATTGAAGCTGCTCGTGCTGGAGACTTTGGAAAAGGTTTTGCTGTTGTTAGTGCTGATATCAGAAACTTAGCAAAAGACTCTGAAAGTAATACTGAAAAGATTAACGATATTGTAGAATCAATGAACTCTGAGATAGATACTGTTAAAAATGACTGGGGTGACTTGCTGCACTCACAAGGCAATGAAGAGGGGAATATAAACTCTCTTATTAATGACATCACCGTGATTACGGATGTTTTAGTTGATTTACTTGACAAATATACAGGACTTAAAGCTGCGAATGATCAAAACCTTGAAGGTATGAATCAAGTGATGATAGGTATAAGTGAAATACAAAAAGCAGTAGAACTTAGTGCAAGAAATGCAAGCGAATCGCGTAAGGCAAGTGAGTTAATTATCGATACGGTTACACACATAGGTGAAGGTGTCGAAGAGTTGGCAGTTATGGCAGACGAGCTGCAACAAGGTTAAAAATAGGTGCAAACTATGCAAATTGAAGAAATTTTAATCATTAAAAATGCTCAAGAGAATTATGCTGTCTCGACTGATGACATAAATCAAATTTCTAGAGTTCCAGACCTTATGCCTTTACCTCTACGCCCTTTTGGAGTAAGAGGACTGTGCTCGGTAGGCGGTAATATTGTCTCCATGGTTGATATGAACCAGCTACTTGATATGAAAGAAGTAGATATAAATGACCATAAAAGTAGAATAATAAGCTTAAATGAAGATTTTTCATCAAATACATTACTTGTGAGTGATGTGTATAATACAGTAGAAATTGATCAAGATAAAATAGAATACATAAATAAAGAAGATGATCCTGTTGTTGCTATTTATAAGTATAAGGAAACTTTAGTTCAGGTTTTATCATTAAAAGAACTTTTTTCTAAAATGAATAAAGTCTCAATTAAAGCCGAAGATATACAAAATGGAAAGATTAAAGATGTGGCGGCTAAAGAAGAACAGAGTAGTCGATTTCTTATCTTTTCAATGGCACAAGAAAAGTATGCTCTAGAGATAGACTATCTTCAAGAAATAATCTTAGCGGATAACACTTATACTGATATAGCTGGTAGCCAAAAAGATGTTTTAGGTTTAATAACACTCAGAGATGAACTCTTGACAATTATAGACTTACGAGTATATTATGGGTTTAAAGCTAAAAATAGTGATGCAAATAGAATCCTTGTTGTGTCATATGATGATAAGAAGATTGGTTTATACATAGATTCTATTATAGATATTAAGAGTTTTTATCAAAAAGATATAGAGTATTTAAGTGATACGTTTGATGGAAATAAAATAGCGGGTGTGATTCATGATGAAGACTCTCTCATTTCATTTTTTGATGATAAGTTAATTAATGAGATTTTAAATAAGAATGATGACTTTATAGACTCCGCTAGTGATGATAATCCTGATATTGATGAAGATGACTTTGCTGTTGAAACGATAGTGTTTAAGCTCGCTTCTAAAGAGTATGCATTTGATGTTGAGTGTGTTGATGAAATTATCGATATTGTTGACTCCACAGATGTTGCATTTACTGATGGAGCAATTGATGGTATTATAAATATTCGGGGACAGATAGTTACAATGCTTTCTCTTTTTACGAAGTTAAATATTGATACATATATAAATGAAGATTCTAAAATAATTGTTTGTAATATTCAAAATAATCGTATAGGATTTGTGGTTGATAGTGTAAGTGATATACTCACTATCAAAGAAGAAGATATTCGTAGAGAAGAAGATAAGTATTTTAGTGGAGTTCTGCATTTAGACAATGGAGAAAGACTGGTTCTTCTGATGGATATTGATAAAATAGTAACGAAGGGTATAAATTAATGGCAAAAAGTATATTAATAGTTGATGACTCAGCACTTGTCCGAAAACAGCTAGGTGAAATGATAGGGACACTTAACTTTGAGATAGAGTTCGCTAAAAATGGAAAAGAAGCTGTGGATAAGGCAACATCTTATCAGTACGATGTGATAACTATGGATATAAATATGCCCATTATGGATGGTATAGAAGCTGTTCGTCAAATCATGCAAGCACAACCAACTCCTATACTTATGGTAAGCTCTTTAACTACACAAGATGCAACTATCACTATGGATGCACTTGATTTGGGAGCTGTAGACTACATCGCTAAACCAGGAACTATGAATGTCGGAAAGCATGAAAATCGTGAAGAAATACTCACTAAAGTAGGGTCACTTAGTCGTATATCTCCAAGACGTTTAAAACGTAAAATGGCAAGACCTGTAACAAGAGAACGCCGTCGTGCCCAAGCATCAACACAAGAGAAAGTAGTCTTAGACAATAGAACTTCTAAAGATATAGAAAAAGTAGTACTCATTGGCTCATCGACAGGTGGACCAGGATTGATAGAACAGATATGTTCCTCTTTACCTGCAAACTTTAAACATCCTGTTTGTATTGTGCAGCATATGCCAGAACAGTTTACTGCTGCATTTGCACAACGTCTTGATAGGGCAGCGGTGCTTCCTGTAGTAGAAACAAAACAAAATATGGAGCTTTTACCAGGACATATATATGTTGCTCGTGGAGGTGTACATATGCACTTTGCCAAAAAAGTGTCAGGTAAAATAGTGATACGCGAAGAGAAAGACAAGGGAGATAACTTTTTTCAACCAAGTGTCAATGAGATGATGAACAGTGCAGCAGAACTCTTTGAAGGGAAGAGTCTTGTTGGTGTGATTCTTACAGGTATTGGTGATGATGGTGCTGATGCAATGGTAAAGATGAAAAATGCAGGAGCATATACCTTAGGTGAGAGTGAAGAGAGTGCTACTGTATATGGGATGCCAAAAGAGGCTTACGATAGAGGTGGTGTTAGTGAACAACTCAATTTCAATGAGATACTCAAAAAAGTATCTACATTAAGATAAGGTAGGAGGGAGAGATGGGACTAGTTAAAAAACATGTAAAACAAGTTGTAGAAGAGTTAGTTACATATACAAATCTTGATGATGCTACTGAGGCTTTTAATGCAAGTGATGAGGACTCAGAAAAATACTATATCATTGATGAAATTGTAAAATTTCATGGTGGTGGAGAGTTTTTGGTTGAATATATACATCATAATGATGTAGACAAAAATGTCGCAACGAAAATTGCATCTACAATCTCATCGATGGAGCCTGATGAAGCACCTATAGAAAAAATTATGGATCTTTTAAAGCTTGAAAATGCTTACATAAGAAACCTTGGTATATCTATGTTAAGAGACTTTGGTGATTCTATTAAGTACTATATTGTAAAGTTTTTAATAGGTGATGATAGAGATTTAAGAATATTTGCCATTAATGTTTTAGGTGATGTTAACTTTAGTGAATCAAGGGAGATGTTAGTTGAATTACTAGAGAGTGAAGAAGATATAAATGTAGCGATGACAGCAGTGGACTATATGAGTGAGATAGGTGAAGAGAAAGACATTCCTCTTTTAGAATCGCTTAAAGAGCGTTTTAAAAATGAAGTCTATGTAGAATTCGCTGTTGATGGTGCTATAGCCATGATAAAAGGGTAAAAGAATATGGCTTATCTATTATCTAAAGATAATTTTACAAAAATAGGAGAGTTTATCTATAGAAAAAGTGGAATACACTTGACAATGGATAAACACTATGAAAAATTAGCAAAGTTTATTGATAGCCGTTCGGCAGAGCTTGGGCTTGAAAACTTTAGAAAATACTTTTTTAAGTTACGATTTGAAGATAAGGATGGTTCAGAGTTTCAAGAACTTATGAATGCTGTTACTGTTAACGAGACATATTTTTTTAGAGAAAAGGACCAGTTTGAAGTACTTGTAAATAAAATTTTACCAGAACTGCATGCCTCACTACCAGCATCTAAACCTTTAAGAATACTCTCTTCACCATGCTCAACTGGGGAAGAACCTTACTCTATCATTTTGCATATAGTTGAAGAGGGAAAAGTTGTTGAAGAGCGAGATATAGAAGTTGTTGGTATAGACATTGACTCAACTGTTATTAAAAAAGCACAAATCGCTAAATATAGCGATAGAGCTATTCATGCGATACCTAAAGATATTTTAGGAAGATGGTTTAACAAAAAAGCACTTGGTTATGAGTTAGGCGAAGATTTACAAGGAAGTGTAGACTTTCAGGTTGTAAATATCTTTGATAAAGCACAAATGCACAAACTCGGAAAATTTGATGTTATCTTCTCAAGAAATATGCTTATCTATTTTGATGATGCATCAAGAAAAGAGGTTGCAATGACATTTTATGACATGCTCAACCCAGGTGGTTATGTTCTTTTAGGACATGCTGAATATATGAGTCGAATTGTTTCGGTATTTAATGCCAAAAAAGTCGATAGTACTTTGATATATCAAAAGTAATTAAATTTAATAAAAGGAAAAAAAATGCCATTAGTAATATTTGTAGATGATAGTGAAACAGCCTTAGCCTCAACGAGAATGGTTACAAACTCGATGCCAATAGAAGTAAAACAATACACAGAGGCTCAAGTAGCTCTAGCAGAGATAAAAGCAGGAATGACAC
>JALSMC010000301.1 GCA_026987995.1 Sulfurimonas sp.
AAATTACTGCGATTATTCCTAACTCAAATCCTATGACACATACTTTTAAGATAAAAGTCTCTTTTAAGACAAACTCAAAGTCTGTATACCCTGGAATGTATGCAACTATAAGCATCAACTAAAGGAGGATTTATGAAGGATATAAATTTTATACCAACTGATTATGCTGGAAGACTAGCTAAAACATTTATACATAGTCCCCTTACACTTACTTTAGGGATTTTTATCTTAGCTATCGGGTATCTCTCTTTAGAGATAATGCCAAGAGAAGAGAATCCTCAAATGGTTGTAAGTGGTTCTACTGTTATAATAGCCCTACCCGGTGCAAGTGCAAAAGAGATAGAAAAAATCATCGTAAATCCTTTGGAGAGAAAACTCAAAGAGGTCAAAGGTGTAGAGCATATTTACGGTCGTGCGATGGATAATGTGGGTATTGTAAATGCGGCCTTTTTCATCGGTGAGGAAAAAGAGGGAGCCAACCTTAAAGTTTATGATAAAATCATGCAAAATGCAGATATATTTCCAAGTGGGGCTATGGAACCCATCATAAAACCTCTCGATATTGATGTAGATATTCCCATCGTTTCTATCGCATTTTATGCTGATGATGTAAAGATGACCAAGACTGAACTTTATGATAGAGTGAAAAAAATCCAACATCACATAAATGGACTTAATAATGTAGCAGTTACAGGGCTTAAAGGTGGATCAAAGCACCAGTTTAACATAGAAGTAGACATTAATAAACTCTCAGGATATAACCTCTCTTTAGGGCAGATTAAAAAATCTGTTTCTTCACTTGCTTATAATGTACCTGCAACAAAGAACACAAGTAAAGATAACAAAATCGTTATTTTAGGTGTAAAAAATGCACTCGATAGCATTAAAGATATAAACAATATCATCGTAGCACAATATATGGGTTCTCCTATCTACCTCTCTCAAGTGGCTCATGTTAGTGATAGTTATGACATCCAAAATTTTAAAAAAGCACTTATAAAAGTAAGAGATAGAGAAGGTAAGTTTTCTTCTTTTAAAGAGCAAGTTACACTCAGTGTTTCAAAACTCCAAGGTACAAACGCTGTAATAATCGCAGATGAAGTTAAAGAAGAGTTACAAAAATATAAAGCTCTCTTAGAAAAAAATGGCATCCACTATGTCATAACTCGTAATGATGGAGAGAGAGCTGATGAGGCTGTAAATGAGCTTGTATATCACCTTGTTTTATCTATCATCATCATTGCTATACTACTCGCGTTTGTTTTAGGTTGGAGAGAGTCTTTAATCGTTACCTTTACTGTTCCTGCCATTTTAGCGATTACACTTTTTGTGGCTTATCTCTCTGGGCAAACTATTAACCGTATTACACTCTTTGCTTTTTTACTCTCGCTTGGTCTACTTGTGGATGCTGCAATAATTGTTATAGAAAATATTCACAGACATTATCACTCAAAAGATTCTGCACATGAAACGCCAACAGAGTTGATGATAAAAGCAACAGATGAGATAGGTGCACCTACAAACATAGCAACCCTAGCCATCATACTCACTATGGTACCTATGGCGTTTGTAGGACAGATGATGGGTCAGTTTATGAAGCCTATCCCTGCCAATGTTCCCGTAGCTCTCATTGCTTCACTATTTGTAGCTTATATATTTACACCTTACTTAGCAGTGAGAATGCTCAAACGCCCTGATCACTCAGAAAAAGGAGAAGAATAATGTTTAAAAAGTTTGAAAATTTTATACATAATGCTATACAAAGTTCACAAATGAGAAAACTAATTCTACTAGCAACACTTATCGCTTTTATACTCTCTATTTTGATGATTGCACCGAGTAAAATGGTTTTAGCAAAAATGCTACCAGGAAAGAATAACGACACTTTTAATATCTATGTAACACTTGCAAGTGGAAGTTCTATAGTTCAAACGCAAGAAGTGACTGCATGTGTTAGTGATATCTTAACACAAGAAAAAGAGCTCCGTGACTTAGAAGTGTTTTTAGGGATGGGTTCTCCACTTGATTTTGCTGGACTTATAAAAGGCAGTCAGTTTAAAAACAGTGAAAATGTAGCAGAAATTGTACTCAACCTCACAAAGAAGCATCATAGAAATGAGCCTTCATACCTTATAGTGCAAAGACTTCGTCCTGTAGTGCAGTCACAATGTCAAAAGCTTTATGAGGGAACAAAAATCTCTTTCGTTGAACCACCAGCAGGACCTCCTACAATGGCAGCAGTAGTTGCTGAGATATATGGAGATAATGCAGAAGGGATTCGTAAACTTTCAAGTAAAGTTGCTAATGTTTTTCATAATACAGATGGTTTAGTTGATATAGACATTATGCAAGATGATATATTTGACACTTTTAAGATAGTAGTAAATAATACTAAAATTGTTCGTTCTGGTGTAGATATAGAACAACTAAACAACATAATCTATCTCGCGTTTGAGGGTATGCAAATCGCTGTCAAAAACTCTGAAGTTTATAATGATCAAGTGCCAATATACCTCTCACTCTCAAAAGAGTCAAAAAGTTTCACAAAAAAAGACCTTGATGCCATCAAGGTAAAACTAAGTGCTCTCAAACTTATGAATAAACAAGGTATGATGATTCCACTAACAGAACTTGTAAGTGTAGAAGCTGATAAGTCACACCCTATGATACTCTCTAAAGAGCTTCACATGATGAGTAATGTTATGGCAGAGACTGATATGGTATCTCAAGTTTATCCGCTCATGGATGCACGTAACACTATACTTGACACGTTTAAAGATACTTACACTATTGAAAAGATTGGTCTATTTAACCTACAACTAACAGACAAAGCAAATGCAAAAGTTTACAAACTCATTTGGGATGGAGAGATGGAAGTGACTCTTGACACATTTGTTGAGCTTGGAGCTGCGTTTATCGCGGCATTAGTTATGATATTTTTACTTATGGTTATCTACTACAAGAGTTACACTATAAGTGGCATTATACTATTAGGCTCTTTTCTCTCTATCATAGGTGTCATAGTTGGACACTTTATCATGGATATATTTACAACACAAACCTTTTTCCTAACAGCCACATCACTTATAGGTTTTATTGCTTTGATTGGGATAAGTTCAAGGAACTCTCTTTTACTCATAGACTTTACAAAAACACTTATGAGAGATAAAGGTATGGACCAAGCGACTGCTATCGCACACTCAGCAGCAACTCGTTCAAAGCCTATCTTCTTAACAGCTGTTGCTATTATGCTTGCATCAACTCTTTTAGCAGGGGATGCTGTTTTTGGTGGACTTGGGGTGTCACTTATATTTGGAACAGTTGCAGCAGTTGTAGCTTCACTCCTGGTTGTACCTGTACTATTAAATATAACAGACTTAAAAAAAGCATTTAATTTATAAAAAGGAGAATATCAAGTTTCTCCTTTTTACCTAAAATAGCACTTGCTAAAATTATTTTAACTTACTACTTACATCTACATAATTTTGTTTAGACTCTGTTGAGAGGATTTTAATCTCTTTAGCATTTTTATCTATCCTCTTTAAATCAAGCATTTTTATAGTTTGGTCCTCATAAGTTGTATAGTAAAATTTCAGATTTTGAGCATCTCTTACAGTTGTAAGCATCGTGTAGTCTGAGTATGTCACACCATCATGTACAGTTCGTGCAATACCTACAGGAATGTCAAAGTTATTTAAGAGATGAAAAACTTGGTACACACCGCGTTGTGCATTTTTTTCAGGTATTGCAGTTGCACTAAATGCCACTGCTCTTACAAAACGTGAAGGTGGAGTATAATCACCTGGTAGACCTAGCATCCCTGTGCCTTGTCCAAGTGCATCAAACTTTTCACCGTTTATAGTAATAGGCTTGGAGTTTACGGCTCTTAAGTTTACATAGTTTTTGAGGTTAATCATGTGCCAGTCAAATGTAGGGGAGTTTGTTAAAACACCTACAGGATTATCACTCACAACTACTTTTCCATCTATTGGCTCAACTACTATACTTTTTCCACTCTTATCACTTATAAGAAAGTGAAAAGGTTGTACAGAGGGTGGAAAACCTGGAGTAAGTACTTTTGAAAAGGCTACTTCACCATTTTGTATCGCTTTTTTGACTTCATCTACATTTTTAAACTGTGAAAGCACCCACTGGTTAAAGTCAGAAGTTGACATTGAAATTTTTTGATTTTTCTTCGTCGTATCGGGGTAAGATGCATATCCTGGAAGATAAAACATTCCACAAGTAAGACCTTTTTCGTTAATACCATCTAAGATAAGTTTTTCACTTCCTATGAGAACACCAATACTTGCATATTTAGATTTCCACTTTTTACCATCGCCTTTAGGAGTCTTCCCAACAAAGCTATAGTTACGAGGTACACTAATGGCACTTGTAGGTAAATATATACCAAACTCTAATGTTCTCCCACTGATGTAAGCACCATCTTCAGTTTTAACCTGAAGTCCAGTACATGCTAAAGCACTACTTACACTTAAACTTAAAACTAAACCTACAGTTATTATTTTTTTTAACATTTTATTTTTCCTTTTTATTCATATCAATTTTGCCATTGTAAACCACACCCGCAACTTTAATATCTTTTATATGCATAGGATTCACCTTAAGTGGGTTCTCCTCTAAGATAGTGAAGTTTGCACGTTTACCGCGTTTGATAGAGCCTATCTCCTCTTCTAAACGCAGTGTTCTTGCTGCGTTTATAGTGATGCCTTGTAGGGCAGTGTAAGCATCTATTCTTTGGTCTTGAGAGACTAGAGTATGCTCGCTTGTCATTCTGTTTACTGCTGTCCAAGCGAGTGTTAGTGGTTCAAGTGGAGCCATACCAAAGTCAGAGTGAAGTGAAAAAGGTATGTTCCTGTCTTTGAGTGATTTCATATGTACCATATTTTGCGCACGTTTTTTTCCTAAACCATGTTCTGAGTACTTATCTGCAAGTGCCCAAAGATAGTAAGGATTTGCTGAGGCTTCAATGCCGAGTTCTTGCATCTCATCTGCTTGAGCATCCGTAAAGTAGCCCACATGATGAAGTGTCAAACGATGATCTTTACGAGGGTGGCGTTTCATCATTTTTCTTGTAAGATTTATACACATCTGTATGCCTAAATCTCCATTTGCATGAATATCTATAAGATAATCTTTATCCCAGTAAAAGTTCATCTGCTCTTCAAAGAGCTTTAGAGGAGTCATCCACTGCCCCTTAAATCGCTCTTCGTTGTAGCCATCTTTCATCTGCATAGCGAGTGAATAAATGGCACCATCCGCATAGAGTTTCACCTGTTTTGGTAGCATCTTAATATTTTGAGTATCATACTTTGAAGCAGTTGCCATCCATTTCTCTGCTTCTACATTAGACTTCCCGTGTGCACCATAAAGTTGTGTACCATTTAAGACATTGTAAACTTCAAAAGATGGGTTTTTATCCATCTCTTGTTTGAGCATTGGGTACTCCATCTCAAAACTTGATGCTGGAAAACCTTGTTCTGCAATGGTTGTGACACCATTTTTACGAACTAAGGTACTCATGTCTCTTAGACCCTTTTTATAGCGAGTTGGGTTAAGAAGTTGTGGTGCTATACGAGGTACTAGAGCTAACCAACCACCCTCAAAAAAGTGCCCTCGCTTCCACTCAACTTGTGGATTATCTTTGTAGTCTTCTTCTTTGACATTCATCAGCTTAATAGCTGCATCGTTTAAAAAGACTTCATGAAAAGAGCGGTGAATAACGGCAACAGGCTTTGAAGGAGAGATTTTATTTAAGATATCTCTACTTAGGTCTCCATGCCATAGCTGATGATAACCCCAGATGAAAAGAACACTATCATTTTTGCCATACTTTGCGATGCTCTCTTTGAGTCTTGCTATGTATGCATCATGCCCCTCTACACCCTTTTTAAGACCATCGGGAACATCCCAGTCATGAGGAGCGACTATATCACCACCGAGTAAAATAGCAGCGATAGAAGGGTGAACATGAGGCTCTATGAAGCCTGGCATCATTGTTTTACCTTCTAAATCTACCCCTATAGTCTTTCCAGCAAAATTATTAAAAGCATCCGCTTTTTTTCCAGCGAAAATTATCTTTGCATCACGAGTGATAACAGCTTCAACATACTTAGGGTTTTCCCCCTCCATAGTTAAAATATCACCACCATAGTAAAGGGTTTGCTTATTTTGAGAAGCGAAGAGAGAAAGAGTTAGTAATAGTACTAAACCTGTTCTCTTAAACATTACAACTCACCAAATGGATTTTTGATAATGAAGTTCGCTTGAAGCATGATAGTATCATCGGCACCTATTAAATCAGGAGCAATAACTGTTTTTTGGTACTCTGCCATAAGTTGTACTGGCATCGGTCCTATTTTTATCATCTTTCCTACACCAAACGCGAGAGGAAGGGTAAGGGCATTGTTACTTTTTGCATTCCAGTTATATGTAATATGTGGAGAAGCACGAAGTTGCCAAGCTTGTGGAAGGTGGTAAATAATGAAGTACTGGATATCTGTATGATTAGCTAGTTGCTTATTTTTAGTAGCCTCATTAGAA
>JALSMC010000302.1 GCA_026987995.1 Sulfurimonas sp.
TTGGATAGTTACTCTCCCAAAAACTACTTATATAGTTGATATACTAGAACACTACTTCGGGGACAATCACATCTTTGTTGAAGCAGGACGAAAAATTACCTACATCGCATGGGGTGACACCTTAGCAAATATAAACATGAGATACTTCGTTAATACTCCTACATAAGCTTCACACTTTCTTTACACTCAAAAAGTATAATTTTCCTATCAAATCCTAAGGAGTTATACTATGAAGTTATACACAAAATCCTCTTTACTACCTTACTGACACTCTCAACTCTGTCTGTAAATATACATGCAAAAGATGAAGCCGGTCAAGATCACGACTACAGAACATTTCATATCAACAAAAGTGTTGAATATGGAAATATCCGTGATTCGTACAATTCGGATTTAACTATTTATGTTGCTGGTAATCAGTTTATGGCTATGGAAGAGTTGATTCATGATTTTCAAAATAAGAATCCCGATATTAAAAAGATATATCTAGAAACAATTCCACCAGGACAAATTTTAAAAGGACAAATATTAAAACAAGGTTCTATCAACGGTATAAAAACTGCACAAAACCCTGATCTTTTTGCAAGTGTAAACCTCGGGCACCTTAAAAAACTTAAAGCTAAAGATATTATGAATGACTATATGATTTACACTCATAACAAGTTAGAACTAATGGTTGCAAAAGGAAATCCTAAAAACATCAAAGGACCTCAAGATTTAGCAAACAAATTTTTAGTAAAATCACTCCCTAATCCTCTAACTGAAGGTATTTTTAAATTTTATGGTTCAGCAATGCTTAAAAAGCTAGGTATTTATGAAGCTGTTACAAATAACAAGAAATGTAAAGGATGCTGGGCTATAAAAGGTGAGACATTTTTCACACAAAGACACCATAGAGAGACACCATACTTAATAGAACAAGGTAAAGCCGATGTAGGTATTGTATGGGCTACAGAAGTAGAACATGCAAAAAAAGAGGGTCGAAAACTTGAAGGTGTAGCTATATCAGATGCTTATAATATGGGTGATAAAGTTGGCTATGCTATTGGTATACTAAAAACGGGAAAAAACCCTTATAATGCTTCAAGATACTTAGCTTACCTTACAAGTAATGATGCACAAAATATTTATGCAAGTTATGGTTTTACCAAAGCGACAGATAAAGACCTAGTCTTAAAAGCCATTCCAACAAAGTAAAAACAAGAGAGTATTAACTTCGTTAATACTCCTTAAACCTACATTTTGATATAATCACTACAATTAATAGAAATATGAAGAATAGGAATTTTGGTGATTACATTAAAAGAAGCACTCACACTAAGTAAAGACGAACTCAACAAGTTTAAAGATGATTTAAAGAAAAAAATAGAAGCTAATCCTACACTAAATGCATACATTGATGTCAAAAATGTTGGAGAGGGTGTGCCTATTGCCATCAAAGACAACATCCAAGTAAAAAGTTGGTCAGTGACTTCTGCTTCCAACATCCTTCAAGGCTATATCGCTCCTTATAATGCTACAGTTATTAACAAACTTACAGAGGCAGGACTCTCTCCTTTTGGTCGTGTAAACATGGATGAGTTTGCTATGGGAAGTACTACTGAGTCTAGCTTTTATGGTAAAACACTTAACCCCATAAATCCTGAGTATGTTCCTGGTGGAAGTTCTGGTGGTTCTGCTGCTGCTGTTGGTGCTGGTCTTGCCATCGCTGCTCTTGGAAGTGATACAGGTGGAAGTATCCGTCAGCCTGCTGCGTTTTGTGGAATAGTCGGAATGAAGCCAACTTATGGTCGCGTTTCGCGTTACGGTTTAGGGGCTTATGCTTCAAGTCTTGACCAGATTGGTCCACTTACTCAAAATGTAGAAGATGCTGCTATCCTTTACGACATAATCTCAGGTTCATGTGAGAAAGACTCAACAAATGCCAACAAAGATGATAAAGTAACACCCTCTTTAAATGCGGACAGAAAGCTTCGCATCGCAGTTCTTCCAAAGTACTTAGAGAGTGCTAACCAAGATGTAAAAGATGCTTATGCAAAAGCTATAGAAGCACTCAAAGCACAAGGTCACACTATAGTAGAACATGAGATGAAAGACTCTAAGTTTGATATCTCAGCTTACTACATCACGGCAACTGCAGAAGCGACTACTAACCTCGCTCGTTATGATGGCATCCGTTATGGTAACCGTGTAACTGGAAAAAACCTTGAAGACACTTTTACTCAAACGCGAAGCAATGGTTTTGGAGATGAAGTCAAACGCCGTATCATGTTAGGAAACTTTGTCCTTTCAAGTGGATACTATGAAGCTTACTATGTCAAAGCACAAAAAACTCGTCACATCATCAAAGATAACTATGCAAAAATCTTTGAAGATGTAGACTTGATACTCTCTCCAGTTGCTCCAACTGTCGCACCAAAGTTTGGTGAGCTTGCTACTCCTATGGATATGTATCTAAGTGATATTTATACTATTAGTGTAAATCTTGCAGGTCTTCCAGGTCTCTCTCTTCCTGTTATGAAAAATGCAGATGGTATGCCAGTAGGTTTGCAACTCATAGCAAATGCTTATGATGAGCAAACTCTTTTTGATGGCTCTTTATCACTTGAACGCGAGTTAAACTACCAAAAATAATGCTCTATACATTCATACACACCATCCACATCTACTCTGTATTTATCTACGGAGGATTTCTTTTTGTGGATATTCTTTTTCTCTCAAAGATGAAACAAGGACTCAGTGAAGAAGAACATGCAAAAGCT
Organism: Sulfurimonas sp.; assembly: GCA_026987995.1. GTDB lineage: Bacteria > Campylobacterota > Campylobacteria > Campylobacterales > Sulfurimonadaceae > Sulfurimonas. The sequence goes on from JALSMC010000302.1 coordinate 2,763, forward strand.
CGTGAGGCTATAATGGTTCATGTGCGTAAAGTCGTTCCTTATGCTCTTATGGTTGCAGTTGCTAGTGGGCTCTACCTTTTCTCACAAGTTTTTGGTGAGATTAGCGATAATGGAATGAGTTATTTTCAAATCGTTTTAAGTGTTAAAGCCTCTCTTGGATTATGGCTTGGACTTCGCGGCATAAACCAAAAGTTTTTTGGAATTCAACCTTGGATTTTCAAAGCACATATTTTCCCTTTTAGCCTTGTTTCCATCATAATTTTACTTTCTCAAGTAATGTATTTATAGTATATATTATACACCTTTAATATGCTATAATATTTCAAAACAATTCAAACAAAAGATATTCATGGTAATAATAGGTATTGGAAATATTTTACAAAAAGATGATGGATTAGGTGTCTATGCAGCTACATATCTGCATGCAAACTACACATTTTCACAGGCAATAGAAATTATTAATGGTGGGGTTGAGGGAATTCATCTACTCAATGTACTTGAAGACAATTCTCATGTTGTTATTCTAGATTGTCTACAGCTAAACGACACTCCTGCCTCTATCTATGCCATTCCCGCAAAAGAGATCTCTGGCTATGGTCTTAACAATGGTGGTGCACATGAGATTGGAATTTTACAGTGCATGGATATGATAGAGCTTCAAGGTAAAGAAGTTCCAGAAGCTATTGTCATTGGGATAATTCCTGCTACTGTTACCTTTGAGTTTGGTTTGAGTCAAGAGCTAATAGATGCTTTTGAGGGTTATATATCTGTTGTCTTACAGTACCTTAAAAAGCAAGGGGTAGAAGCTACTAAACTATCTAGTGTAACAGAACTTTCTCAAATTATTGAAAGAGCTAAAGACCCCTCTGGTGTTATGAATTAAAATATAAATGGAGAAATGATTATGCAAAAAGATGTACAACATGAAGAGATAGAAGAAAGTATAGAAGTTGAAGAAGAGGTAAAGTTTGGATATACCGCAAGTATTGTTTTTTTGATATTTATCGGGTTTATTATCTACACTGCCATCAAAAACTAAGAAATACACAGCAGGAATATTTTCCCTGCTATATTATAGATTTAACCACACTAGTTTCCCATCCATCATACTCAGCATTATAAAACTCTGCTATATCTATTAGAGCGAATGTCATGGCATCTATATCATGATAAAATGGTTTGTCTATACGGTAAAAATCAAAGCCTTTGACACCATCTTCGTTTTGTATCTCTTCTTTTATTGTAAAACCCTCTTTTTCAAGAGCTTCTCGTAGTGCTACTTTGTTTGCATCATCACTAAAGTAAACCTTATGCTCAATGGCACGTGTAACTTGAAGAGAATCACCCTGCTCTCGTAAACTATCACATACTTTATGGTTTTGTATGATTTGCCACTCTTTTGGTGTTGGATAAAGAAGCTTTTTATAGTAGTTCCACTCTCCGTCATGACTATGACCATTTGTTACTTCATAAGATGTGTGCTCATTGAGTGCAAACTCTAAAAAATCAGGCCAGTTATATGTAAACTGCACATAATAAAGAAATGTTACATAACCATCTGACACAACACGCCCAACATACTTTCCTATACGAAACTTTAACATGGCAGCTTCAAGTTTATCTTCCATAAAAAGTATCTCAGGTTCTTCTGCTTCAGATAAAAAACCTTTTTCACTTGGGTCTTTAAGTTTTACTTTTACAAACGCTATGGTTTGATGTGAATATTCTAATTCTTCTAGCTCCATAGATATACCCGCATTAAACTGTATAAGAGCAGCCTTGCCCTCTAAGTTTTTCATATATAATTCCCAGTATTCTTGCATTGTTTTATCCTTTATTTCATCTCTAAACTCATGAGGTACATATCTTCCCCATCAAGTACTTTTACTCTAAGACTCTCACACTCTACACAAAAGTAGCGCACTTCATCTACTTCAAACACATGTCCACACTCTTTACACTCAAGTTTCAGCTTTTGAGGGTTTAAAACCAACTCTGCACTATTACACATAGTTCCTTCTTTAAAGGTATCAAACGCAGTCTGTAAAAGATGTATCTCAATACCAGCCATAACACCAATCTTTACTATTATTTTTACTACTTCCTCAGCACTGTTTTTTACAGCAATCTCTTCACACTGGTTTAATAATGCTTGAACAACACTATACTCATGCATATTTTTCTTCCTTTATAGTTTTTATTTTTAATCTTGAAGGTGTCTCTATAGGACACACTTTATAAACAAAATCATAACGCAGTCTATGAAACTTTGCTTTTTTATCCCAAAACTCAGGATGCATAATCTCAAGTTCTTTTTCCTTAAGTACCTCTATTTTCGCTCTATTATTTTCTAAGTACTCTTCTTTATCCCATAAAAAGTCATCATCAATCTTGGAGATTGCAAAACTATGCAGTGACTCTTTATAGTTAGCATTATCAAAAACTTCATCTAACATACCCAAAGTCTTAGCTTTGCTCACTGAGATAGGTAAACACTCATTAAGTAGTCTCTGTGCCATACTCTCACCGACTCTTTTTGGTAAAGAATATGTATGGTACTCACTACCACTGAGTCCTAATGTTTTATAGTGAGGGTTAAGCACTACTCCCTCTTGTGCCACAACATAGTCACAAGCTAAACCCATGAAAACACCACCTGCTCCAGCATTTCTTGAAAACGAAGCTATGGTTACAACTTCATCTGCATAAAGTATTGCTTTGACTACATCATTCATCGCGTTTATGTTTGCCCAGCCATCTTCACCCTGCTTTTGGCTATCTTCTAAGATGTTTAAGTGTATGCCGTTAGAGAAGAAATCCTCTCCTCCCATAAGTACTAAAACATCACACTCTGATTTGAGATATTCAATGGCATATTTCAGGCGAATGCATTGTCCTGTACTCATAGCACCATTATGAAAATTAAAATAGAGATAGGCTACATTGTCTTGTATCTCCATACTCACCTCATGGAATGTTTCATAGCTCTTGTCAAAGATAAGTGGGATTCTTTCCTCTTTTATACCTTGTAGCTTCTCTTTGAGTACATAAGTCGCAGGAAGTTTAAAGCTATTTGAAACTTTGAGATGGCTAATCCACACAGCCCCATCTATAGTTCCCAGACAAATTGCTCCATCGCGTTTAGCGAGAATCTCTTTATGTTTTCCGCTTAGCTTCTCCTCTTTATGTACACCATAAAGATAACAAGTCACTCCTAAAATCTCATCTAACACACCTGGAAAAGAGTCTGAGAAATAAATCTTCTCTATCACAGTTTGAGTCGTATCCTTTGACCAGTCAATAGAGCGCTCTTTTTGTGTAATTCTTTTATGTATAGGGTTTAACTCTTGTGCCACATAACTATCTTCTTCTATATTTTTAAATAGTTTCTCAAGTGCATCAAGTGAGGCACTTACTATCTCTTGTCTATAGAGTGAGGCCTTGTATGTTTGTCTGACTTTAAAATGCTCTTGTGCATATATATTACCACCATCATACTCACTATTTGCTCTGAGAACCACTACTCCCCACTTTTGTGTATGGCTTTTGAGTGCATACTCTAAAGAGTTAGGACCTCTATCACCTCGTGGACCAGGGTGAAAGATATAGACAGGGTAGTTTTCATAAATATCTGCCGAGATATAGCTTTTTAAAAAAGGGCAAAGTATGAGGTCTGGGTTAAAAGAGTCTATCTCCTCAAGAGTTTGCCTCTCATCTCTACTAAAACAGACTGATACTTCATGCAACTCATCTTTTAGTTTCGTATAAACAGCTTGCGTTTGAGAGT
>JALSMC010000303.1 GCA_026987995.1 Sulfurimonas sp.
AGATGCAAAAATAAAAGTAGGTATGTTCATATCTATTACTATCGTCACACTATTTTTAGCAGGCTTTTCTGTTATTGTAGTAGATAAGTATACTAAGACTGTCAAACTTTATAAACTTAAAAATAAACGTCTTCTCTCTACAGAGCAAATTGTCTACAGTGGTATAGTAAAAAATGAGGGTAAACATAAAATAGGAAAAGTGACTTTTGAGATAAAACTAGTAAACCGTGGTCATGCTACGGGAAATGTAAAAGGTGGTAACTTTTATAAGGCTAGTGGTTTTTTAGATTTTTTTACAAGCGGTTTTAACAAAGTAAGCAAACCTCAGTCTGTTACAAAAGAGTTTACAGTTGCAACTGATCTAAAACCAGGTGCGGCAAAAGCTTTTAGAGTTTACTTTAGATACCCTCCATACTTTAGAAGTACAGCACAATTTGCTAAAGTCTGGGGTCACTAAACTCAAGTTATGAGAATCTTACTAGTAGAAGATGACTTGATCCTCTCAGAGCTTCTTGGAAAGTACTTATTAGTACATTTTAGAGTTGATGTTGTTCATAACTTATCCCAAGCTAAAGAGTACTTATCTCAGTTTAATTATAATGTTGTTCTACTTGATAGAAATTTAAATGGTGATGATATAGGGCTTGAATTAATATCTGAGATTAAAACTAAATCTCCTACAACAGGTATTATAGTCATTAGTGCTTATGATAGTATAAGTGACAAAATAGAAGGTCTTAATTTAGGTGCAGATGACTACCTTGATAAACCTTTTGATAACGAAGAACTTTTTGCTCGCATACATGTACAAGGAAGAAAAGCTTTACCCCTTCCTGAGATAACTATAGATGAGTTAGTGTGCAATACCCTAGAAAAAACATTACACTATAGGAGTGAAAGTATTTCACTTTCAAACAAAGAGAGTAACCTTTTCTTCTATCTTCTTCAAAAAAGGTGTTCTATAGTCTCTAAAGATGAACTATTAAATACACTCTATATGCATCCTGGAAATATCTCTTCTAATACTCTTGACGTTACTATCCGTAATATTCGAAAAAAACTTCCTGTTTCCATCATTAGAACAGTTAAAACAAGAGGATTCATTATTGACTAAGTATTCATTAAAAACTACAATATTTGCATATATAAGTATTAGCGGAGTGATTGTTGCAGTATTACTAGGTTTTTTTGCTTATTCAAATCATAAAAGAGCTTTAGAAAATGACTTACTGTATAAGATGCATGTAATGGCAGATGATATAGTAAAGCATAATTACTATAAATATTCCCAAGATGAGTTAAAGAAAATATTTTCCGTCCATGAGTCTTATCATCATGCTGATTATTTGGACTCAGTGAGAAATGTAAAGTTTAGCTTTAAACAAAGAACCCAAAAAGAAGGGCAAGAGCTAAGTGAAGTGAAAAAATTACCAAATGGTAAGACATTGACTGTATATTCATCTTATGAGTATATTAATCAAGAGATATCTAAGGTCCTTGGACATCTTTTACTTGTCTTGTCTGGAATATTTTTCTTTATTATAGGTGTTTTATATATAGTACTTCAAAAACTTTTTTCTCCTTTGAAATGTTTGGTCGATTACTGTCATAATGAAACATCAGATAAGGCGATGATAGAGAAATGTGCAGGTAGTTATGAAGTAAATGCTTTAAAAGATGCTATCTTTACTCTGCAACAAAGAAACAATATATTATGTAAAGAGAAACAAAAAATATTTAAAGAAGCAGCACATGAGATAAAAACACCAATAGCTATTCTTAAAGCCAGACTCTCTTTGTTTGAGACAAGTGATATGCTAAAAAATGAATTTATAATAGATGCAAAGAATGATATATCTTCCATTAGTAATAAACTTCGAGAGCTTATTTTTTTAAAAGAGATTGAACAAGATATACAAAAGGCAAAAGTTTTTGTACAGATGCAAGAACAATGCGAAATGATGCAGCAGCTTTTTCGTCCTATACTCGAGAAAAAGAATCTGACAATGATTTCAAACCTTGAAGAAGATTTTAATCTATATATCCATAAAGAAGCAAATGGACGTGTTATGAGAGCTATATTTGAAAATATATTTATGCATACAAAAAATGGCACGACAATTCAAACATATATAGATCCAAAAAAGCATACTCTTAAAATTGTAAATGAGATTGCTACAACGAGTAGTGAAGTTTTATTTAGTTCTCATATTGGTACAAAAATAATTGAAAGACTTGCACAAAAGCTAGAGTATAAGTATGTGACTTATGAAAAAGGAAATCTTTTTTATACTGAAATTACTTTTGAGGGGCAAGGTTAGAGATTTTAAGTAGGTTCAAACTACCATGAAGGTAGTTTGAATTGAACGAGTTACTCAGTTACAGTTTTTGTATAAACTTCTGTAACTAAGAGTTTAGCCGCATCACTTGTAGCTTGATCTAACCAGCCATCAGTTCCTGCGATAAATTTACCATTAGCACCTTTTTGCATGTAGTAAACTTTATATGTTGTAGATACACCTGCTTTACCAGTTATATCGTAAGTAGTAGTGTATGTTTCAGTCTCGTTTGGACTTAAACGGTTGTCACTAGCTACAGTATTTGAATCAAATCCTGGACGAACAACAAAAACACTTGGAGTAGATACATTCGCATCTAAGTCATAGAGTTTACCTGTCTCATGTCCATAGATACGAGTAAAATTACTAGTATCATTGCTTGTAGTTATAGCAGAATTAAATACAGAACCTTTTGTAGTACTACCATCAACAAATTGATTTGTAATAGTATTGTCAGTTCCAGAGATAGTAACAGTTGTGCCATCAAATTTCTGAGTAGTAACTGTTGTTCCATTCATATCAGGAGTTTTACCAGGAAAAGTTAATGCTGCACTTCCATTCTCATTTACAGGAACTGAAGCTAATGCACTTGAATGAAGGACTTTTCCATCCATTGGTTGTACACTATTTTCTATATCACCAAATGTTGAATTACCAGTTGCACTAGCGACTGGAATCATGTTGCCATTAGCATCAGTAACTATAACACGAGATAGTACACGACGCATAGGATGAGCTCCTGGGAACATGTGAGCTGTTAAGTTTGTAATAGTAGTAGTCACTGTTAGTGTAGTACCATCACTGCTTGTTGTTACATCTGCACTAAAACCACTTTTTATCTTAGCAGTTGCACTTGTTTTATGACCTGTTTTACTAGCACCTAAGAAAGCATGAGAGTTAAACCAACCATCACGTTGTGGGTTGTTACCTGCAGATATAGTAGTGTCATTTTCATCAAACTCTGCTGTAAGTGCATACCCTACTGCTGTCTCAAACTCTGTAGCATCAAAGCTTAAGTCTGGTCTAGCCCATTGGTGAAGAAGATTACCTTCTATTCTTTCCATATGACATTTCTGACATTTTGGAGAACTTAATGTGTCACTATCTGGAGTATCACCACCAGTTGTAACTGCCATCTGAGTTGAACATAATTCCATGAAGTGTGTATCTGATGTTTTTGCTCCAGCTGAACGTTGGTGACATGTAAGACATAAAGCTTTACCGTGATCTCCAGCTGAACCAGTAGTTATCGCTCCTTTTGCACCAAAGTGATTGTTTGTGTCAACATTGTATGTTGTACCAGCATAGAGTGCAGTACGATTTGTATCATCATCTGCATTTTCATTAGATTTACCACTCATACCATAAGGTCCATAGAATGGTCCACCAGTATAGTGAGTTTTTCCATTAGTTCCATTAATATCAACACTAGTCATAGTATAACGACCATCTACAGTTCTTGTAGCTACATCATCAGCACCCTTATTTGTACTGTTATAGTTAACAGGCTTTTCAGGTCCCCAGAGTCTAAAGAAGTTATTCATATCTTGAGCTGAAGCATTATTATCTTGTGTCAGAGTTGTTCCAGCAGCTCTCATAATAGGGCCATGCGGTCCAGATCGCATATCTGCTTTTAGAGTATATGTATCACCAGAAGCGATTAATCTAGGAGTCTCTACGCTATGGCAAAATGCACAAGTAATACCTTCGTTATTTGACTCATGTCCAATTTGATAAGTAAGCTTGTAAAGGTTTCCGTTAGTATGAGAAACAGCTACTACTGTTGCTGGTTTAGTTGCATCATATGTAGTTGTTGTTGAAGCAAGATTCTCTTGAAGTGTTAGTTTTGAGTCATTTAAGTCAGCAGTAGTTGCATTTGCTTTTATAACTTCGAGAACAGCACTAAAATCACCTGCATAGTATGCACCAGGAGCATGACATTTAATACATGTCTGAGCGACTTTAGGTATCATTGCTTCAGTATACTCTTTAGTACCTGTTGGATTTTCACCAATTTTGTTTATATGAGTACGTAAAAAATCTTGGAACTTACTCTGAAAAATAGGGTCAGTCCATGACTTACCGTGCATAGAATTTTCCCAAGTATCATAAAGTTCATTGTGACAGTTTTGGCACTTGTTCTTAGGAGAATCAAAAAGAGTACTTCCATAACCAGTACCCGTATGGTACTCAGCTGCTGCAGCTGTTTTTGGTGATTTTCTTACTTCACCTTTATAGTCGACGTAGTGAATAGTATCACCCACAACTACCTGTGTACCAAGTTTAGATGTTGTACTTGATGCAAGCTCACTTGTAACTGTAGTTGCTATGTGTGCTTGTGCTTCTGCTAAAGTTACCGATGAAGCAGTAGTGACACCTGCATTAACTAAAGCAGTTTCTAGTGCTAGAATGTTGTTGAGTTTTCCTGCATCACTTGTATTATTATCAATAGTTGTTGCACCATTTAACCATGTGATAACCGCAGTCTTAACCTCTGGTGTAATTTGAATACCATTTGTAGCATTACCATCTACATCTATAGACTGTAATAGAGTTATGATTTTATCATCAGTCTCTATAACCTTCTGCCCGTTTACTACACCAGAAAGCGTTCGTAAAACTAAATCGCCAATTTTAAATGTAACAGTTGCATTTGTAGCACATGTAAAAGAGCCATCTGTTCCTGTTTGTCTTGTGCTTCCATCTGTTGTATAGTCAACACCCTCTACAGCTGAATCTAAATAATAGCCAGTAACATCACTGACATTATTGCTATCAGTACAGCCACTAAAACCACCTAAAAGTACTGTAGTAAGTACCATAGAACCTAAAGTCTTTGTATACTTCATGTTTTATCCTTTTTTATATTTTCATAGAACAATATCTACTACTCATAGTGTAGTAGATAAACATGAAAAAATTATGAAAAAAAGATTGTTAGTATTTAAGGTTGACTTTTTTGAGGGCTTTATTAATGTTTTTTACTTGAATATTTTTGTTTCTACACCACTGAGGGGCAAGAAGTGAGTCGTCATCTAAACCTGCTGTTATTCTTTGAACATGAACATGCTCTGGTTTCATCTCTATAGACTTTACTAAAACTTCAAGATACTCTTCTTCGCTTATAGGTGTGAACTCTCCACGGTTGTATTCATTTGCGAGAGCTGTGCGTTTGACTACATAGAGAGGATGATACTTTACAGAGTCTATACCCCATTCATAAGCAGCACGAGAAGTATTGAGCATCATCTCTTGAGTTTCGTCTGCTAAACCAAAGATAAGGTGACCACAAACATTGATACCTGCAGCTTTAGATTTTTTAATCCACTCTTCTACATTTGCACTATCGTGACCACGGTTTATCTTTATAAGTGTTGCATCATACACAGACTGTATACCAAACTCAAGCCATATCTCACTTGTCTTTGAGAGTTCTGCTAAGTAGTCTAATGTCTCTTGTGTGATGCTATCAGAACGAGTACCTATACTAAGCCCAACAACATTATCAAATGAAAGTGCTTTTTCATACAGTGCTTTAAGTGTGTCAAATGGAGCATAAGTGTTTGTAAACGACTGAAAGTACACAAGAAACTTCTCTGCCCCATACTCTTTAGCTTGGCGTTTAGATATAGCAGAGAACTGTTGTTCTAGTTGTAGAAGTTGTTTATCAAGATAAGGGTTCTCTTTTGACTCTAGGTTCAGGTGAAAACTTTTAAGTTCTTGCACTTCATCTGTGCTTGCAGAAAAAGAGTCGTTTTCACAAAAAGTACAACCACCTTTTGCAACCGTTCCATCTATGTTAGGACATGTAAAACCAGAGATATTGATACCAACTTTGTAAACCTTACAGCCAAATTTATCTTTTAGGTATCCACCATATGTATATATCTGTGTCATTAAACGATATACTTCCCTGTAAAACATGCTGTACAGTACTTCTCTTCACTAACAGTTGAGTTCACACTACGAAGCAGTGAGTTTTCATCTAGGTAAGCTAGAGAATCTGCTTCTATATAGTCACATATCTCTTGATTAGTCATATTTGCAGCGATAAGCTTGTCTTTACTCGGAGTATCTACACCATAAAAACATGGGTCAGTTGTTGGAGGAGAAGATACACGCATATGTACCTCACTCGCACCTGCTTCCTTGAGCATTC
>JALSMC010000304.1 GCA_026987995.1 Sulfurimonas sp.
TCTAGCTTATTACGAAGTGTATACATCGCGATTCGTTCTTCTATGGAAGCTGGAAGAATTGATCCAGATATAGGGCTAAACATCTCATCCATAAGCTTGTCTTGTTGCTCTCTTTGCATTGTAAGCCCAAAGATACAACCACAGTAGTCTTGACGGTAGAGTTGTTCCTCTTTTGTAACACGAGATTGGTCTTGAGAACCACCACCACTTCTATAATCAACGGCGATAAACTCAACACCATTTTTTTCATAAAAAGCATCGCCAACACGTTTGAGTTGTTCTTGAGACTTTAGGGGACTGACAAGTAGGGTAGTCGTAATTTTTTTCTCACCCATCTCAAGAGCTTTCTCAGCACTTACAGAAAAACGCTTATCAAAACAGACTTCACAACGAGCACCTTTTTCAGGCTCATTTTCAAGTCCACGGACGGCTTGAAGCCAGTTTTCATAATCGTATTCACCCTCAAGTAAGTCTATTCCGAGTTTATTACAGCTGCGTTTGACATCAAGTAAACGCAGTTGGTACTCAGAATAGGGATGGATATTTGGATCGTAGAAGAAGCCTGTAAGCTTCTCCTGAGGATAATCTGCTTGTAATTTTTCTAAGAAAAAATGTGAGTCAACACTACAGCAGATATGTACTAACATTTAGTCTCTTGTCTCAACAACTGTAATAGAGTTGATTGCATCTTGACCTTGAATCTGTGCAAGAACATCAAAAGAAGCAGTATCTTCTTTCTCAATCGCACCAAAAACAGTGTGAACACCATCTAAGTGAGGAGTATCAACAAAAGTGATGAAGAACTGGCTTCCACCAGTGTTTGGTCCTGCATGAGCCATTGAAAGTGTACCTGGAGTATGTACAGAAGTGTTAGAAGATGTCTCACACTCTATAGCCCAACCTGGACCACCTGTTCCACTACCTTGTGGACAACCACCTTGAGCCATAAACCCAGGTATAACACGGTGAAAGTTAAGGTTATCGTAGTAACCAGTGTTTGCTAAGTGTGCAAAGTTTGCCACTGTATTTGGAGCTTCCTCTGGAACAAGTTTAATCCAGATAACACCTCTAGCTGTGTCTACTTTTGCGTATTGTTGTTTTAGTGATTCTTCTGCACTAATCTCGTAATTTTTAAGTTCTGATTTTCCAAACATGAAATTTCCTTGAAATAATTTTTGAAATTATAGTGTAAAAACTTTTAATTTTAGTAATAGAAAGTTTTTATTATGTTAGAATGATATTAAATTAATAATAAAGCATAAAAGCATACTGATGAACTTACTGAAAAATATCACTCTGAAAAAAGCAAATTTATTTACTATTCTTATTGTTTTTATTTTTAGTTTTAGTTTTGTTGTGTTGCTTACACAAGAAATTTATAAAGATTATAGCCGTTTACTTGATCACAGTATTGCACAATTATCAGCAGATGTTACTCCTCAAAAGATAGAAAAAGAACTGCATTTAAAATCTCTTCTCATTAAAACTATTCTTATTATCTTTACTCTCTCCTTTATCATTTTTACTATTGCATTTGGTTTTTATAAGGTGCTTAATGAGATTTTACAAAAAGATATACGAAATTTTCTATCTTTTTTTGAAGATGCTATATCTGAGAAACAAGTACTGACTCCTAAAAGTATGTTTTTTAAAGACTTTCAAGTGATGGGAGGGTATGCAAGTGAGATGCTCAAAACTATAAATAAACAAAAACACTCTCTTGAAAAACTAAACATTCAGCTTGAAAAAAGAGTAGAACAAAAAACAGAAGATATGGAAAAGCTACTCGTATCACAAAAAGAGTTTTTACGATATGCTGTTCATGAAACAAACACACCTCTGAGTGTCATCCTTACAAGTATAGAACTTTATAGTATGAAGCATCCAAAGGAAAGACAGCTTTCAAAGATAGAAGCTGCTGTAAAAAATATTTTTACTATTTATGATGATTTAAGTTATTTGGTGAAAAAAGATCAGGTGTCATACCCTAAAGTAGTAATCAATCTTGATGAGTACATAAACACGAGAGTTGATTTCTTTGATGAAGTTGCAGCACATTCTCTTGTGCGTTTTCAATACAAAAGTAGTGTTGACACAGCACATATACTTTTTAATGAAACTAAACTACAAAGAATTGTGGACAATACAATCACAAACGCCATCAAATATACACAGCCAAATGAAAAAGTTGATGTTATTTTAAAACAAGAGGGGAGTTACTTAGAGTTTTCGATGGGCAGTAAATCAAAAATGATTCAAAATGTAAGTCGTATTTTTGAGGCTTACTATAGGGAAAATAAAGAAGATGAAAAAAGTGATGGTTTTGGACTTGGTTTAAAGCTTGTGAGAAGTATATGTGAAGAAGAAGATGTTCTTGTTCATGTGAGTTCACAAGAAGAGTACACACTTTTTAGTTATAAATTTAAAATGATGGGTCAATAATGAAAATACTTTTGCTAGAGGATGAGGTTATGCTCAATGAATCGATTTTAGAATACTTAGAAAATATCGGTCATAGTGTAGACACTTTTTATGATGGACACAATGCCTTTACGAAGATGCAAGATAGCTCTTACGATATGCTGATTTTAGACATAAATGTACCAGGAATTGATGGCTTAACACTTTTAGAGAAGATGCATGAGCTGAAAATTCATACACCTGCTATCTATATAAGTGCACTTGTAGACATAGAAGATATATCACGGGCTTACGATTTAGGCTGTCACGATTATCTTAAAAAACCTTTTCATCTTAAAGAGTTGAGCCTGCGTTTAGACCGTATAAATATAGCAAGTGAACTACCCCGTGTACACCTGCGTTTATCAAAAAACTATTCTTATAATCAAGAACATAGTACTCTTTTTTTTAATAATGAAGCACAAAGCCTTACAAAGAGACAGTCTCAAATAATAGACCTCTTAGCTCGAAATAGAAGTAGAGTTGTTGATTTTGAACAGTTTAGTAATTATATATGGAATGAACAAGTGGTAGATGATGCCACTATTCGTGCTGAGGTAAATCGCTTGAAAAAAACACTTAAAGAAGAGATAATTATAAATATTCGAGGTATGGGATATATGATAGAAAAGCCGTAAACCTTTCAATATTTTTATTTTGCTATGCTCATGCTATATTTCTTCTATAAGATTAGTATGTTAAATAAAATGAAAAGGGTGAAAAATTGAAAAAAATTTCTCTTAGTTTAGTTTCAATAATGGCTGTTACTGCACTTCATGCAGGAACTGGTAAGGATGGTGTAGATATACATCTAGGACATGGAAAACATGTAAAGCAAGAAGTTCAAGAACATAATCATGATGTCACAGATTTGGGCTCTATGTTTAGTGAAGGAAAAACAAGTGGTCAAATTCGCCTGTTTTACATAAACAGAGAGTATCAAGGAAGTGCTGGAACTACAATACATAGAGATGTAACTACTCTAGGTGGTAACTTGAAGTTTGAGACAGCAAAGTTAAATGGTTTCAATATGGCAATGGCATACTATACTGTCCAAGATTTAGGTATAGAAGCAGAAGACGCTAAAGAGCCTGCAATGTTAGGGAATGATAATAAGTCATACTCTGTTTTAGGTGAAGCATATGTAGGATACGATTTTGATGCTTTAGGTTCAAAAACAAAAGCAAAGATAGGATATCAACGTTACGACAGTGCTATGATGGGTTCTGATGATGTTAGAACAATTCCCAATACTTTTAGAGCTTATAAGTTTGTTAACAAAGATATAGCTAATACTACAATTCAAATTGCTCATGTAGATAGTGTTGCTTATGGTACTTTTGCAAATGTTTATCTTGCAAACACAGATGGAACAAGAAAAAATGGTGGCTTACTAGCTGCTACATCAGGTTACTCAGCAGTACAATCCACAGTTGGAGAATATCATAATATGGGAGTTGCAGCAGTAGGAAGAACTACGGCTGGTGTGACAAATATACAAGCGAAATACAGAGCGAAAAGTTTTCATGTGAAAATCTCAAATGACTATGCATGGGATCTTTACAATACTCTTTATGCTGATGCAGGTATTTCATGGAACTGCTTGCTAAATAGCGATGTAAAACCTTTTGTAAAGGGACAAATTATCAAGCAAAACAGTGTTGGTGGCGAGTATATGAAAAATGTTGCTGCTCCTCTAGGGTATAGCAATGCTGGATCTATAGACTCACTCTTTATGGCGATTAAAGCTGGAGTAAAGTATGCAGGACTTACAGCATATGCCGCTTACTCCCAAATCGGTGCCAATAGTGCAACTGATGCAGTAAATAATCCATTTCAAAATGCAATAGTCACACAGTTTGGTGGTATGCCGGCTTTCACGCAAGGGATGGTTACAAGACACCAGTTCTTAGCCGGTACAAAGGCTACAAAGGTAGCAGCTGCTTATAACTTTAAAGAAAACGGTTTAAATCTTTCAACTGCAGTTTATTATACATCATTTGACATGGATGCAAATAGTGGATACGGTGTAGCAAGAACAGCAACAGAGCCTGGTTTTGACATTAAGTATTATCCTGCATCTGTAAAAAAATTGCAGCTGCGTTTTCGTGGAAACTTTCCTAGAAAGTTTTTTGAAGATGCAAGTGGAGACTTAGGTTGGAGTGAGTATCGTCTTATAGCTAACTATAACTTTTAAAGGAAGATAAAAATGAACAAAGAATTAGTAGAAAAAATCAAAGCAAATCCTGATTACCAAAAACTGGTAAAAACAAGAACAGCTTTTTCTATAAAACTTACAATAGCGATGCTCGTAGTATACTTTAGTTTCATACTTACCATAGCATTTAATCCATCAGCACTTGGAACACCTCTTTCAAGTGACACTGTGACAAGTATAGGTATTCCTATTGGAATAGCTATCATAGTTTTTGCATTCGTGCTTACAGGTATTTACACACGTCGTGCAAATGGCGAATTTGATGATCTGTCAAATAAAATTAAACAAGCTATAAAGGAAGACTAAATGAGTATATTTAATAGAGTATTTCTTTTTCTTATTTTAGGTTCTATCGCAGTATTTGCGTCAGGGACTATTGATGGTGAGATTGTTAAACAGGCACTTAATGTACCTGCAATAGTAATGTTTGTTATTTTTGTTGGTGCTACTTTAGGTATCACCTACTGGGCAGCAAAACGCACAAAATCTGCAAAAGATTTCTACACAGCAGGTGGTGGAATCACAGGTTTTCAAAATGGTATGGCAATCGCTGGTGATTATATGTCAGCGGCTTCATTTTTAGGTATATCTGGTCTTGTTTATCTTAAGGGATACGATGGGCTTATTTACTCTATAGGTTTTTTAGTTGGTTGGCCGATTATTTTATTTATGATTGCAGAACCTCTTCGTAACCTTGGTAAGTACACATTTGCAGATGTTGCAGCATACAGACTTAAGCAAACTCCTATTCGTTCTTTAGCCGCAGCTGGATCAATTGCGACTGTTATTTTGTATCTTATCGCTCAAATGGTTGGTGCGGGTAAGCTTATTCAACTTCTTTTTGGACTTGATTATGAGATAGCTGTTGTTCTTGTTGGAGTGCTGATGATTCTTTATGTAACATTTGGTGGTATGCTTGCTACTACATGGGTACAGATTATTAAGGCATTTTTACTCCTTTCAGGTGCGACATTTATGGCTATCGCTGTTATGGCTCACTATGACTTTAACTTCGGTTCACTTTTTGCAGCGGCTGCAGATATGAGAAATACAGAGTCACTTGACATCATGAGCCCGGGTGGACTTGTAAGTGACCCAATATCGGCCATATCGCTCGCCATTGCACTTATGTTTGGTACTGCAGGACTACCGCATATCCTTATGCGTTTCTTTACTGTAAGTGATGCAAAAGAGGCACGAAAATCAGTTTTCTTTGCAACTGGTTTTATTGGGTACTTTTACATATTAACTTTCATCATCGGTTTTGGTGCGATAGTTATGGTTTTTCAAAATCCAGAGTACTTAGACCTTGCAAAACAAGCTATTAGTGGTGGTCACCCTATACTTGGTGGTAAGAATATGGCAGCTATTCACTTAAGTCATGCTGTTGGTGGAGACTTCTTCCTAGGTTTCATCTCGGCAGTGGCGTTTGCAACAATCCTTGCGGTTGTTTCAGGGCTTACACTTGCAGGTGCTTCGGCGATTAGTCATGACCTTTATGCTTCAGTTTTCAAAAAAGGAAATGCTGACTCAATGGCTGAAATGAGAGTAAGTAAAATGGCAACAGTGGGTCTTGGTATCATCGCTATCTTCATGGGTATCGCGTTTGAGCAACAAAACATCGCATTTGTAGTTGGACTTGCATTTGCAATTGCTGCATCTGCTAACTTCCCTATTTTATTCCTTTCTATGTACTGGAGTAAGCTTACA
>JALSMC010000305.1 GCA_026987995.1 Sulfurimonas sp.
GAATAATTATTTGTTTGAAATGCACCTTTATTAGCATACTCTATTGAACTATCTAACATACTGACATCAAATCCAATTATAAAACCTTTTTGAGTCATTTCCCCATAAGCTAGACTTGTAAGTAGTGTTGTAATTAAAACTATTTTCTTTATCATTTAGTGCTCCCTAAGTGCATTTTTCTTTATATCTTTGAGTGGTTTTAATATGTATTCCATTATAGTTTTCTTTCCTGTGAGTATGTTTATATCTGCACTCATTCCCGGTAAAACTATCTCATTTTCTCCAAAGGCTGCTTTAGTTGTGCTTATTTTGACTTCATAAAAGCTAATACCCTTCTCATTTATGAAACTATCCGAAGAGATATTGACTAAAGTACCATCAAGTGAGCCATAACGCGAGAACTCAAATGCACTGATACTCACGCTTACTTTCTGCCCTGTCCATACTTTAGCCCTATCTGATGTCTTTATCTGACCAAGTATCAACAGAGACTCTCCCATAGGTGTTATCTCAACTACGGGGTCACCAGGTTTAACTATTCCCCCGATTGTATGAAAATATATCTTCTTTATCGTTCCGTTTACGGGAGACTTTATAGTTTTTCGTATCTCTCTGTCGCTATTTGCCTTTGAGCGCTCTTCTAGCTTGGATATTTCTATACGTACACTACGAAGCTCTTTGAGCTGTGCTGCATGCTCTTTACTTTTGAAGTTCTCAAACTTCTGTTTTACCTCGTTTAGTTCTTCTTCTACAACAGGTATAGAGTTCTTTATACTCTCTTGCTCTGTCTTTAAGCTCTGTTTTTTTGCAAGTTGTGTGAGGTACATTTGACGAGAAGATGCACCCTGCTTTACAAGTCGCTCTTGAATAGATACATTCTCTTTAGCGATTTTGAGTTCAAGGTTTAAGTTCTTTAACTTGTTTTGCATCTGCTTAATTTCTAAGGTTTTTTTATGGATAGTATCTTCTAAAAGTTCTAGTTCATCATTAAATGATTGTCTATTTGCCAAAAATATACTCTGCTCATTGTCAATAATATGCGGTATACTTTTTTTGAGCCTTTTTGAGAACTTAATAGTTTTTTTCTCTGCTATTTCTGCTTTGAGTCGCTGTTCTTGTGCAAAAAATGCATCAAGTTCTATCTCTTTTTCTTCTGCATCTGAGAGGAAAAATGCTTGTGAGAGTCTAAAGAGTGCCTGACCTTTTTTGACACTTTCTCCCTCTTTTACAAGTATCTCTTTGATGATACCACCCTCGAGATGCTGAATGATTTTTGTTTGAGAAGATGGCACAACAGTCCCGCTTCCAACAACACTTTCATCTATCTCACTCAAACTAGCCCAGACTATAAAAACAAGAGTAAAAAGCATGATGGGCCATGTGACTAAACGGTGGTTCCAGTGTGTCTCAAAATCTACTATGCTATTCACTTTTACCCCCTTGGAGTTGTTTTAAAATATCATCGCGTTTACCATCTGCAACTATTTTTCCATCGTTTACTACTATGACTCTGTCTACAAGTTTTAAAGCCGAAAACCTATGAGTAATCAAAATAAGTGTTTTGTCAGCTACTATAGGTGCTAGTCTATTTATAACACTGTTTTCAAGACCAATATCAAGTCCTGTAGTTGGTTCATCCAAAATAAGAATTTTTGGATTATTAACTAGTGCACGGGCTAGTGCTACTAAGTGCTTCTGTCCTGTTGAGAGGTTGTCGCCATTTTCCCCGATTTGAAGAGTATCACCTACTCCTCCTTTTTTTATTAGCTCTTCTAAACCTGTAAGTTTTACAAGTCTTGCTATTTCATCACTACTGATAGAACGAGAAAGAGCGATGTTTTGGGCAAGTGTTCCCGCAAACATAAAAGGGTCTTGAGGCATAACACCGATGTTTTGTCTTGCTTCTATAGGATGTAGTGTATTTGTTGGCATACCATCGAGGTAAACTGTACCACTTGTTGGTGTATCTAAGAGTGAGACAAGACGTTGAAATGTACTCTTTCCTGCTCCTGTTTGACCGATGATACCGACTTTTTCTCCTGCTTTTATTTTTATGGTTACATTATCCAAAGAGGGGTACTTACTTCCTTGGTAAAAGTAAGAAACATTAGAAAATTCTATTTCGCCTTTAAGTTCGCCTAAACCTATTTGAGTATTCTCATTCACTTCACGAGGTAGATGCCAGAACTCATTTATAGAGGCTAATGAATCTTTCATCTTTTTATAGTTAAGCAGTACACTAGAGATGTTTACTATAGGAACCATCGCACGTGAAGAGAGTATAGTAATGGCTATAAGTCCACCAACACTAAGGGACTGTGACTGTATTTCATACACACCAACACCAACGACAAGAAGTGTAACTATCTGGATAATAGTATAAGAAGTGTTTGAAGTAAGGTGCTGGAGTAGCTGTATCTTCTCCCCTAGTTTTTCATAAAACGCGACAACACGCCCCCAAGTAAAGAGTCTATGAGTATGACCATTCACAAGTTTTATGGCATCACGACCTTGAATAGTTTCTACTAAATAGCCATGTTTGGACTGTGCTTTTTTAAACTGTTCGTGTGCTAAAGTAGCGAGTGGTATCTGCATGAGTAGATTAAACGCGACCATAATGAAACCAGCACTAAAAGGTATAATAGCCATAGTGGGAGAGATTAGGTAGATAACATACACTGCGATAAAGAAGAAAGGTAAGTCTAGCACCTGAGTAAGCGACCTAGAAGTAAAGAACTCTTTTACTTGTGAGAGTTCACGAAAGAGATTTGCTTTTGTGCCTGAAAGGAGTTTATCGTACTGTGTTTTGACCCCTATCATACGTTCAAGCAGTACCTCTTCTAAGTGAATGGCTATCTTTTTACCTGTTTTTTCTAAGATGTAAACGCGGACACTTTTTAAAATAACCTCAAACAAAAAGATGATAAGAATCCCACCACCTAAAACATACAAAGTATCAGTTGCAAAGTTTGGAATGATACGGTTATAAACATTCATAGTAAAAAGAGGCAGTGCTAATGCGAAGATGTTTATGAAAAGGGAGATAAAAGCCACTTCAACATAAGCTCTCCATGAAGCTTTAATAGGTGCCCAAAACCATGAAAGCTCTTTTGTACGAGAACTAACAAGTGAGTCTTGTTTGTTACGAAAAAACATGATGGCATTTTTAAAGCCCTTTAGTTTTTTCTTAGGAAGTTCTTCACTTTCACCTGTCCCTATGTTTATAAAACTCACTTTTTCACGAGTCATCGCGTTTAGTACTATGAGTTCATCGTTTTTGTTATAGAGAATGACAGGGAGTAAAAAACTATCAAGTGTTTCGAGGTTTATCTCTTGTGTTTGAGCATAAAGATTGGACTCTTTTGCAACTTTGAGCAGTGACTTAACATCAAACTCCTCCTCTGTTGCACCAGAAATGGCTAAAATAGTCTCGCGTTTAATCTCACCAAAGTAAAACTCTAAAATCTTATGAAGACTATCTATTAGCTGTGAACCTTGTGGACTACTCATCTATGACCTTTATGCTATACTCCTCTTCTAATGCCTTGTAAACCTGCCTAAACACTGAGTTAAAATCTCCTAATGAGTACTGAGAGAAGAGTCTTGCTGATGGATACCAAGAGCTTTGACACTCTCCAACTCCCCAACGCCAGTCTGGTACTTTTTGTAAAAGTATCCAAACCTTTTTCCCCATCGCACCTGCTAGATGTGCGACAGCAGTATCACTCGTGATGACTAAGTCTAATGCTGTTATAATCTTTGCAGTTGTTGCAAAGTTATCTATGTGAAGACTTAAATCAATTATATCATCTTTCATGCCATGATGCTCTAGATCTTTAGCATCTTCTCCAAGTTGTAGAGAGTAGAGGTCTATATCTTCATGCTTTGCCATCGCCTTAAAATGTCGTAAATCAAATACTTTTTTAGCATAAGATTCGCCTGTGTTACTCGCACCCCAAACAATACCAAGCTTGAGTTTTTTACTCACTAACTCGTAGCCTTCATAAGCATAAAGATAAGGATAATTTTCTGTAAGTTTTTCACTTTTTCTATCAAGTACATATGCCAAAGACATAAATGCCAGCTGAAAATCAAAGGCGGGAATAGGTTCTGAGCGAGTATAAACTTCATCTACTTCTTCAAGTGTTTCAAAAAGTTCTTTAAGTCCATCTCTGAGATATAAAATAACTGTCGCACCTTTTTCTTTGAGCAGTTTAAGATAACGAGCCATCATAAGAGTATCGCCAAAACCTTGTTCTGCATGCACTAACACTCGCTCACCTGTTAGTGTTTGTCCTCCATAACGTGCTGCTTGAAATATCTCTTTATAATTATGAAGATGTCCCTGCATCTCCTCTTTTTCAAAACGCCACTCATACTCATCCCAACCCTCTGCATACTCTTTGGTCTGTAGTAAAACTGTTGCTAAGTCGAAGTGTGCATTAATATGCTTAGAGTCTAGTGCTATTGCTTGTTTATAATAATTTGTCGCTTCACGAAATCGACCTAGATTTTTGTATGCCGAAGCACAGTTGGAGAAGTGATTTGCCGACTTGTTATCAAGTGAAATAGCAAACTTATGAAAGTAAACTGCCTCTTCATGTCTATCTGTCTTGTTGAGAGCATTTCCAAGATTAGTATATGCCCCTGCATAGGTAGGTTTGAGTTTTATGCAAGTCTGGTAGAGTTTTATAGCCTTCTCATACTCTTTAAACTTCGCATACAAAGCCCCTAGGTTTGCATATGCTTCTGCATATTTAGGATTTTCCTCTATCGCTTTTTTAAATGCCACCTCTGCATCTTTATACTGCTGTTTGTTATAGGCTGTTATGGCTAGGTTATTATAATCTAGTGCATTCACTTTATATAGCTTTTTCTAAATCACCATGGCTGTACTGATGAATGATAGAGCTTATAAGTGTTTGATAAGGCATCCCTAAATTAATCGCTTTTGCCTTTAATCGTTCTATATCATCCTCTAGTAATCTTATGCTTATGGACTTGCGCTTAGATAATTTTTCTATTGTATTGGATGAAGCACTTTTTAAAGATTTACTTAGTTTAGAAAATTCATCTTTTTCAACTGACATAAAGTTTTCATTTTCTAAATCTTCTAAAATTTGTAACTCTTCTTGAGTTTGAATTTTATCTATTTTCATTTTGGATCCTTTAGATATTTTTTAGTCTCTTTTCTACTTGGAAATATAGTTTTCAAAAAGAACTCATCTCCATTCTTTACAAAAGGAACAACATAAGCATAATTAGAGATATTGACCACTAAACAGTATTGGTCTTGATGATTAGTACTACTGTTTTTAATAATATCGAGTAGTTTAGCATTTTCAATACTCATTAAAACATCTTCAAAACAGACTTTTCGCTCTTTTTTTAGCAATATATTTTTCTCATCATTCCAAGTTATACTATTCAATTCATTCCTTTTGTATATGGATTGTATAGTTAATTATACTGAAATGAATACTTAATGTCAAGCCACTTAATTTTCGATTTTAAATAATTTATAACTATGCAATAGTATAGTTTAGTACTGTACTATCTGCAAATGTATAGGTATATGAACCAGCTGTAGTATTGCCTAGTACACTCACTGCACCTCCATCATTTAGTTCTATTTCTGATGCTTGTACTGATGTAATATCTAATTGTAATGTGCTCGAAGCACCTATTTGTTCTGTCCAATTATTTATATCAGCATCTGAAATTTCTAAGGCATTTCCTGCAGTACCATTTCCATCACCACCAGAAAGATTTAAAGTTTTTATATCTAATGTTTCGATATTTGTAGCATTTAAACCTAAGCCTACATTACCGGTTGAAAGATCTAATGTTCCGTTATTTGTGATAAGCTTATCACTACCAACTCCCCCATCAACATTTAAATTACCTAAGTTAGAAAAATCAACTGTAAAATTATCATTATTTGCACTTCCAACTACATCAAAGTTTGCTTGCCCTATATTACTATCAACGGTAAGCCCACTAAGATCAATAACTCCATCAACATTCATCGTTACTTGAGAAGATGTACCCGTGATAGATATATTACTATAGTTATTTCCTTGTGCACTATTTATTGTTAGAGAGTCTCCAGTATCATTTACATTTATTGAATTTGTTTCTGTATTTAAGTCCGCTCCCGTAAGTGTTAAACCAACATCATTAGTCGCACCTATATTTATTGATGAGACTATGCTATCTATTTTTCCACTTAAATCAGCTGTTCCTTCTATGTTAATAGTCTCAATATTTGATATAGTTCCTGTTGGTGTTAATGTTGCATTGATATTTAGAGTATCTACATTTGTGCCACCATCCACACTTACAAAGTCTTGTGTAACATTAATCGTATCATCACCTG
>JALSMC010000306.1 GCA_026987995.1 Sulfurimonas sp.
GCGTTTACATCGGGGTTCATGTCTTCTAAAAGAAGAGGGGCATCGAAGATGTAACCACTTATGGCAATGTAGCCTGCGAGGACTTTGTGGTATCTTGCTCCAAACTCAAATGTAAGTAAAGAACCTTGTGAAAAACCAAATAGAAAGCTCTCGTTTGCATTAAAATCTTTAGCAAAAAGAGTATCTAAATCTTTTGTCAGTAGTGTAGATGAGTACTCTATACCAGGGAGTTGATCTGGTGGAAGTTGGTACCATGACTGACCGCTAAAGTACTCAAAAGGTGCATCAAAAAGGATGTAGTTCATATCATCAAGCCCTAAGTATGGGGGTAGACCTACAAAACCTTGGCTTGAGTCTCCACGACCGTGTAAAATAATCATCAGTTTTTTAGATGGTACCTTAGAGGCAATAAAAATATTTTCTAATTCTAGGTTTTCATAACTCATTTGTTTCTCTTTCTTTTATAATTTTGTGCAGGAATCAAAAACTCTAAATTTCCTACTTTTTTGATGACTACTTCTTCACTCTTTTGTAAAAGGAGTAGCCGCTCTTTACTTGGTTCATCAAGCAGTAAGTTTATATCATCTTGTGTGAGAGGGCGTTTATCTAGTGTGTTAAGTATCTCTTCTTTCGTATAAGGTGCATTGTTAGGTTCAGCATGAATACGAGAAGCAATGTGAATAGGTAGAGAACTGTCAAATGCCATACTAATCTCATGGAGTTCTTTATAGCTGATACCTACAACAGGATAAGCCGGAGGTCTGTCGATGGTTCCTAAGTCGATTCTACTTGCATTTACTAGGGCTAAAACATCGTTGAGTTTTTGCACCTCTTCTTTTGTGTCGTTTAGCTCATGTACAAAAAGAACTTCTATGAAGAGTTTTCCCTTATACTCTTTGCTAAACGCTATAACACGATTAACTATATCTTCTACTTTTATACTCTCATGAGGTCTATCTATCTTTTTAAATACATCAGGACTTATTGCATCAAGTGAGAGTTTTACTTGGTCTAGTTTGAGAAGGGCTTTGTAAACGCCATCATCAATGAGTGTGGCACTATTTGTAAGTATGAGTGTCTCAGTACTACCTTTTACTTTATCTATGGCATCTATAAGTTCACTGAGGTTTGGATAAAGAGTAGGCTCACCATTTGCAGTGAGCGTGATAATATCTATACCCGCGTTTAGGTGGCTTTTCAGCTCATCTATAATCTCAGGTATGCTAATAGTGTTTATCTGTTTATCCATAGTAAGAGCAGGGGCAAGTTCACAATAAAGACAGTCGAAGTTACACTGTTTAAGTGCAGGGGAGAGGTCTATGCCTAGACTCATGCCAAAACGGCGTGAGTTGATAGGTCCGAAGATTATATTATTTTTTGCTGACACGCTGGCATTCAGATACAAAGTGTTTTGCATTTTCTACTGGAACATCTGGAAGGATTCCATGACCGAGATTAAAGATGTGGCGTTTACCACCCATAACAGACTGAATTTTTTCTATAGATGCAGTTGTTTGCTCTTTTGAGTAGAGACGACATGGTTCCATATTTCCTTGAAGAACATATTTGTCCCCAAGCTTTTCTTTTGCATATTCCATTGGAGTAGCCCAATCCACACCAAATACATCAAAGTTTCCGTATACCCTATCATAAAATGCAGGTATACCTTTTGGAAACATGATAATAGGAATATGAGGATACTTGGCTTTAATATAATCAGCTATCTCAACCATATAGCTCCAAGAAAACTCATCATAATTATCAACTTCAATAGCCGCCGCCCATGAGTCAAAAATCTGAACAACATCAACACCAGATTCTATCTGTTTTTCAAGGTAGAGTTTTAAAACTTCTGTTACTTCTCTTAAGATGTTATGTAAAAGCTCAGGATTAGAATACATCATCTTTTTACAGATGTTATAAGTTTTTGTTCCTTGACCTTCTATCATGTAAGTAGCAAGAGTCCAAGGAGCACCGGCAAAACCGATGAGGGCAATATTGTCATCACGTTCATCTAGTTCTTTACGAAGAAGCTTAATTGTGTCAAAAACATAAGTTAGTTTACTAGCAGCCTCATCACCACCGATGAGTCTGTCTAAGTCAGTCTGAGATTTAATAGGGTCAGAAAACTTAGGACCCTCACCCTTAACAAAAGACAAGTTCATCCCCATCTCATCAGGAATAACTAAAATATCTGTAAATAAAATTGCTGCATCTACACCTACAATATCAAGAGGTTGAATAGTTACAGCCGCTGCAGCTTTAGGGTCGTGACAGAGGTTTAAAAAGTCCCCAGCCTTTGCACGTACTTTCATATACTCTGGAAGATAACGACCAGCCTGTCTCATCATCCATACTGGTGTGTACGGTGTCTCTTTACCAAAACATGCATCTACAAATATTTTACGACTCGGCATTTAGTGCCTCCCTGCATTGAACTTTAGTTCTTATACCCATTTTTATTCCTTGAAATTATTAATGTTTATGTCCGACTTTACCTAAAAAGTATAAACCAACTGCAACAGCTGTAATAGAAAGTGCAAAATAGAGCATATCTAGTGCTCCGTTGTACTGAGTATGTCCAACTTTTTGAAAAAATCCAACTACAAGAACCATAACGATTACTTTTGATATTTTATCTTTTAGCTGATCAAGAGAATGAATTGAAAGAATTTTATTCTCACGTGTTGCATCTTCTCTGGCAACATCTATATCAGAGATAAAAAGCTCATACAAACCAAAAGAAAATAAGAGCATTACTACACCGATTAGATAGAGATCAACTGCACCTATAATACCACCAACAACATCCTCATGAAAATTTTCAGGGTGTGCATGGTTTATGTAACTCATAAGAACATATTTTGCGGTATCATACACATCAAAACTTGCAACTATAAAGAGTGATACTGCACCGATGAGACCAAAAATAACGGCAAGAAGTACCATAAAACGGGTACCCCATAGTGCTCTTTCAAAAATTTCTTCTAACATTATAACTCCTCCTCAAATTCAATCCATTTCTGGGCAATTCTGACTGCATTTGTAGCAGCTCCAACTCTAAGGTTATCCGCTACTACAAATAGATGTAACATATTTGGTGCATAAACATCACGACGAATACGACCTACAAAAGTCTCATTTTTATCTACACAAGTTGCAGGCATAGGATAGAGTGCTTCATCAGGGTTGTCTAGTATAACTATGTTTGGAGCTTTTGCTAAAATCTCACGTGCTTCGTCTGCATTTACTTCAGAGTCAAAAGTAAGTGTCAGTGCTTCTGCATGTCCACGAAGTGTAGGCACACGAACACAAGTAGCTGAAAGTGCTATGTCTTTGTTCATGATTTTAACAGTTTCGTTTACCATCTTCATCTCTTCTTTTGTGTAACCATTTTCAGTAAAGACATCTATCTGAGGGATGACATTGAGAGCTATTTGCTGGTTAAAAGCTTTATGCTCCGCATCACTTAGAGTAAACGCGAAAAATGCTTGCATTTGGCTAACAAGTTCTTCCATAGCAGTTTTTCCAGCACCACTTGTTGCTTGGTATGTACTTACATCAACACGTAAAAGGTCATAAGCCTCATCAAGAGGTTTGAGTGTTTGTACCATTTGAATAGTAGAACAGTTAGGGTTAGCGATAATTCCTGTTTGTCTCCACTTTTTTATATCTTGTGGGTTAACTTCTGGAACAACTAAAGGAGTGTTTTCATCCATTCTAAAGTGAGAAGTATTGTCTATAACAACTGCTCCTGCTTTTACAGCAGAGGGAGCAAACTCAGCACTTACAGATCCACCAGCTGAAAAGAGAGCTATCTCTATGCCGTACTCAGTAAATACATCGTGAGTTAGCTCGATTATAGGAAGACTCTCCCCATTAAACTCAACACTTTTTCCAACACTTCTTGAACTTGCAAGAGGTATCAGTCTCTCTAGTGGAAAGTCTATCTCTGAGAGAAGTGTTAATATCTCTTCTCCAACAGCACCATTAGCACCAACTACTGCAACATTGTATTTTTTAGGGTTTTCACTCATATCTTTTCCTATATTTTATTTTCTAACATTTAAAAAGAGTTCATCTTTTTGTATTTCATCTGTTTCACTTAAAATTACTGAGCGTTCTACTACGGAGATAAGTTCTCTGATATTTCCAGGCCAATTGTAGTCAAGTAACTCTGACCTTGCTTCATTGGAAAATGTTTTTAACTCAAACGAATACTTTTCACAATTACTTTTACACGTTGCTTCTGCGATTTGTAGTATCTCGTCTTTTCTCTCACAAAGGGGAGGAATATGAAGAGGAATGGTATTTAAACGGTAGTATAAATCCTCTCTAAATGCACCCTCTTTTATCTTTTCATCAAGATTGGCATTTGTAGCTGATACAACTCTTATATCTATTTTAATACTTTTAGAAGCGCCTAAACGCCGTACCTCTTTTTCTTGTAAAGCACGTAACAGTTTAGCTTGAACGCCATAAGGCATCTCTCCGATTTCATCTAAAAAAAGTGTACCACCATTTGCTAACTCAAATTGACCTGCTTTGGCTTCACTCGCATCTGTAAAAGCACCTTTCTCAAATCCAAAGAGTTCACTTTCTATGAGGTTATCAGGAATAGCTGCCATATTTATAGCGATAAATGGTTTTTTAGCTCTGGGTGAGTTTTTATGGATGTAAGAAGCAAAAACTTCTTTACCCACTCCACTCTGACCGAGTAGTAAAATACTTGCATCGGTCTTACATGCTTTGTCTGCGATGTTGAGTACTTTTGCTAGTGCATCACTTTTGCCAAGAAAACCAGTAGTACTTTTTTTAGTTTTACTTTTCGTCACTTTTTTTTGAATAGTTTGTACTTTACTCTCGCGTTTAATGGCACCAATGAGAGCATCAACATCAAAAGGTTTAAGTAAAAAGTCTTTTACCCCAAGATGGATTGAGTCAATAGCTTTACTAAGTGTCGCATTTCCAGTCATTATGATGACTTCATAACGACCATTCAACTCTTTAACTAACTCTATACCGTCCATTCCTGGCATATTTATATCGGTTATGACTAAATCAAAGCTATTATCAAGCCCTTTGAGAGCATCTTTTGCATGTTTAAATGTCTGAACTTCAAACTCTTTATAATCGCTCATAGCGATTTCAAGAGATTTTCTCATATTAATATCATCTTCAACGATTGCAATTTTCAATTAATATCCTGTTTTTGCCTATTTTAATGGTGAAATTCTAACAAAATTATCATTAAAATCGACTTTGAAGCAAGTAGTTTTGAGTGTGAGAATAGTTGTCGATGAGTATTGAAAGTTTTTTGTCTTATCTTTATGTTCAACACTCAAGCCTAGCTTATGTATGTAGTCTATAAATTCTTCATTATTAGTGGTGAGAATTTTTCTAAGATTTTTATCATCTCGTGTTTCAAAGATTATGGGCTTGTAAGGTTTTCCATCACATTTTTGCATAGCATGAGAAATTTTTAGTGTTTCATTATAAAGGGTGGCATCTTTAACGAGGTATCTGTAGGATATGAGGTATTCACTTGCACTAAGGGCAAGTGAAAAAAAGAAAAAAAGAAAGCTTACTTGAACTGAGCGTGAGATATCACTATCTCCATCTCAACTTCACAAAGTCCTTCTTTAAATGTAGTCTCAACGATGTTGGCATTTCTAACCATTGCCGCTACTGAAGTTCTTACAGTAGAGCGTTTTACCATCATGTTTTTGATAAGGTCTTGACCATCTATACGAACACCTTTTACTTTCTCAGCTATGAGTCTGTAAGCATCAGCAACAGCTGCACGTTTTGCAAGAGCATAAGCTTGAGCAGGAGATGAAGTGTTCATAGGAGCAACACCTTGACCTACAACACTAATAAGCATTTTTTCTTCTGCTTCAAGTACATCTTCTTGTGTCTCAACATCTTTTACTTCAGCTACAACTGGTGCTGGTGTATGCCCATGTGTCTTTTCACTACTTACATGGTCTTTAGTGCATGCAGGATAGTTTACATTGATTGTAGATGTACTAGGAACTGTTACTGTTTGAACTTTTGCTGGCACAGTTTCTGTTTTCATATCTGATGTATCTGCATTTAAAGATGCAACACTAAGCATGCTTACTAAGATTAATAGGTATTTCATACAATATCCTTAATGGGAGCATAGTGCTACCCGTTGTTTTATTGAAAGAGACTAAGCAAATACTATTCCAGTATTAGTGTCTCAGAACCTTCTTCTGTTTCATCTTCATCTTTTTCTTGTTTTGGACAACGAGAAATTGATGCTACATCATCACCTTTTACTATATAAACACCAGAAGTATTTCTACTTGATTTTGAGATAGTTTGCATATCTACTCGTATCATTTT
>JALSMC010000307.1 GCA_026987995.1 Sulfurimonas sp.
ACCATATCTAATGTAATTTAAATGATCAAACTTAATATCTATACTCTTTAGTATATGCTCTTCTACAACTTTTTCAATAAACTCTGTTTTAGGATTTGTTTTCGTATAATGAATTCCACTTGGTACTTTCATTAATCTGAGAGGGTCAAAGCGGTTTGCACCATCATCTCCAATATACCATGATTTTATCATCTCCAAACGCTTATCATATGGAATATATGCAACAAAATTTAGCTCTCCCTCCATACGTAAAAAGTCCATATATCTACGGATTCTTGTCTGATGAGAAAGATTTCCAAACACATCGTATCCTACAACTAAAGTATAGTAAATTTTTTCTAACTGTGCAAAGTCTATAACCCACATCGTTCGTGGCTCTTCTCCTAAAACACCTTTATGCACCGAAGCACTATCAAAATGTCTATAAATAGTTAAAATAGGGGCATCACTACTTTTCTCACCCTTCCATATACTCTCCATAGGTGATCCATTTGGATATATCTTTTGTTCTAATTTTTCTTTTGCTAAAAAATATTCTGTATATCGCTCTTTATAGTCATCGCTAAAGGCTTTAAAAAGACTTTTATTAACACTTGCAATTGGAAGTTCTAAATTTCTTGATTCTTGTTCTAAAAACTGAGGTTGTGTGACTGTGATATCATACTTAGGATCTTTAAACATCACCCAAAAATGATCATGTATAACATTGAGTGCAATTTGACCACGACAGACAGGACCACGAATAAAGTTCATAATAATGTACTGGGAATTGTCAAGTAAAAATTGATAACGCGAAACTGCTGGAATCTGTTTGTATGCCATCAGCGGATTTGCACTTATTTCAATATTGTAAGGAATAAGAGTAGGTTTACTCTCCCACTTCGGTTCTATAAAAAGCTCATTAAAACGAGCTAAAGCAGTGTCATCAAACTTAAAAGTCATATGTGTTTTATGCACGATTGTAGAGTGAATCTTTTGGAGCCTATAGTAAAAGTTCTTCACACTCAAGCCATCAAAAGCTCTCACACTAGGAATAACTTCTACTGGGTGACCAGGTGGTGTATACGAGCGAACAAGTGAGTAAAACTCTTTCCTGCTATCATCAAAATAGATATGTCCAAGATAGAGATGCTCATAAAGATAACGAGTCGTTACCTTATGCTTTACATCTTTAGCATTAAAAAAACTTTCCCATTTTTCTATCTCTTTTGAAGTCTCTTCTGAAGGAGTCTCTAGTATCTCTTGCTCTTTAGCTGTTGGTCCTTTTGCACCTTGGAGTAACCACTGTGCTAATATTGTGTACTCAGCATCTTCTAGTGCAGGTAAACCATATGGCATACCATGATTAGGTTTGTCTTCGAGGTACTCACCTAACTCCTCTTTATTGCGAGGACAGATTAAATCATCTTCTTCAGGAGCATACTCACCTACTATTTCAGGATGTTGTTTTTTATCATATAGAAGATGCATCATAATGGAGTCATTATGAGTCATATTTGAGTCATCTGATTGGGTAAGAGAGTAAAAGCCTTTTGTTCTCCAAGCATCTGTTGTCTTTGCATCTATAAAAAGTCTTGTTGGATCTACTGCACTAAAACGAGTGGCATCATAAACCTTTAACTTACTAGCACCTCTATCTATACCCTCAAATGAAGAAAACTTTGCTTGACATGGAGAGTTGTAGCAAGAGTGACATGAAACGCAGCGTTTATCTATGATGGGCTTTACATCTCTTAGATAATCTACCTCTTTAGTAGTTACCTCAACTGCTATAGGCTCAGGAATAGGTGAACTACAAGCACTAAAAACAAGTGTTATAAGGAGAAATAGTAAAAATTGTAGTCGCATAAAAACCCTTAAAAAATAAACGGTATTAATCGTTTGCTACTTTTCATATATGTTTTATATTCATCATGATGCACTTTCCACAAGGACTCTTCGTAAAACATTTTTACAAGCAGTGTGCAAACAAGTAAAGCATATGATACAAAGATAAATGTAGTAGGATATAGTAAGACTACTCCAAACATAACAGTTAAAACAGCTGTATACATTGGATGTCTTATGTAAGCATACACCCCAGTGTGCACTAAAGGAGCATCTCCTTTGATATCTGGTCTAATGTTAAAATAGCGATTTGAGTACAGAGCTAAAACACCGATGGCAAGACCTATAGCTATCACAAAGAGTGCTATAAAAAAGTTGTTTGTTGGGGTACCAAAAGGAAGTGTCATAATAAAAATAAGAAGAAATTGACTAAAAACTAAACTATATCCTATCATCTTTTTCACATAAAACCTTTATAATAATTTACATTATTATATCATAGCTCTTTAAATATCTAAGAATGTGTGTAGGATTATTAAAAAATGGTGGACAGCTAGAGATTCGAACTCTAGGTAGATTGCTCTACACTCGCGTTCCAGGCGAGCACCATCGACCACTCGGTCAGCTGTCCATTTTTTGTGGTGGTAGATATTACTTTGGAATTGACATTTTAGCCAAGCTAATATTTAACCTCGCTAAAAGTCATACTATTTGTTTCTAAAATTAGGTACCCACCATAAGAGACATCAAAAGAGAAGGCTTTTTCGAGACTTATCTCTTGTACGAGTGAGATAAGAACTCTGATAATGCCAGCATGAGTTACGACTAAAATATCTTCTGCATTTTGTTGTGTCAAAAACTCCAAGAAAAAAAGTCGGACTCTCTCTACATAAACGCCATACTCTTCTCCATCAAGAGCTTCTATCCACTGTAAAAAACTCTTATACTCTATTTCACCTTCTGCAACTATGGCATCGAAGGTCATTCCCTCATGTTTTCCCCATGATTTTTCTCTTAGTTTTTGAGTGTAAATTGCTTGATCTTTTTGTACAAAAGGGGCGATGGTTGCTCGGGTTCGTAAAAGGTCTGAGCAGTAAACTAAGTCAAATCTTCTACTCTCAAACTCTTTAGCTAAGAGTTTTGCCTGTGTTTGACCTCTCTGGGAGAGTCCTATATCTATATGCCCGTTGTAGCACCTGTGATAGGCCTCATCAACTTCGGTATGTCGCAGTAATGTTATCTTCACAACTAAAAACTAGCCCCAAGTAAGAATCTAAAAGAGTGTTCATTTTGTATAAAACTAGCATCATTGTAAATATACTCAAAGCTAACTGGCAAGACAAAAGAATTTAGAAGGACTGTTGATAGTGTTACGCCTAATGTCGCTTCATTTGCACCATAGTTTACATCTGCAAAACTGTTTATGTCATAGTATCTATACTTTGTATAGAGTGATTCTCTTTGCAGCGAGAGAGGAAAAGTGAAAAAGTAAGCGGATAGATTGAACACTTTTGCAAGGTTTAGTTCTGCTAATCCTACCTCTTTAGCATATAAAGAGTTTGTGAGACTTGGCATTGTTATTGTTGATGGATCCATGTCTACTTGGTTTATATAACCATTGAGTTTCACACCTCTTGCATCAAAAGATGTCGTACTATCACTCTTTGAGTACTGCCCTCCAAACCCAAGATAAAACTCTGCTCCTAAATCATGGTTAAAATTATAACGACCCCCTACTATACTATCTTCTCTCTCTTTGACACCATAGAGTTCTAAACTCTGTGAATAGTTTGCATACATACTCACTCCAAACTGCTCTCGTGTTGATAACGTTAGTGTTGCTGTTATAGGTTCACGAGAGAGCGTATCATAATCTTGAAAATAACTAGCCTCTAATGCTCCATAATAGTACCCTGCTTGATAAAATGGTAGTGTAGCACTCGCCATTACACCACTATCCCTTACATCTTCTCTTGCATCTTTATCTATAACTCCGTATCCTATGAGTGTATACTGCAGTAGGTACTGAGAGTTCGAGTAACCTACTCCTGCGATGCTTATGTTTGACTCATCGCGACTTACAAAAATATTTGCCGAATTTTGAGTCAGGGGATCTGCAAAGTTGATGTTTAAAGCACCAACAAGACCACTGTTACCACTCCCTAATGTTAAACTTGTTCCACTGTAATGCATGTTAAGCATCGAGTAGTAACTCTCATCTAAAGTTACATTTTCATTTTGCTCTTTTGCTTTTTGCTGTATCTTCCCATAGTAAGGCTTATCTTCAAAAAAGAGTCTTGTCTCCAAAGGTTTTCCCTCAAGACTCTCTAAGTTTGTTGTTACATAGTAGTAATCTTTTTCACTTACACCAGCGATAAGTACCTCTTTATCATTAACAAGTCTTGCTTCTACGATATTGTCCGCCTTGCTTGCACGACTTACTTTGCCATTTTTATATGAGTAGAGAGTTGAGCCGAGTTGGGAGTTTGCCACAAAGTAAACACGACCCTTTGAGTCTACATCACTCACGATTCCATAAAACCCCTCATAAGAGAAAAGCGGTGTTTTATTTTTGTAGAGTGTTCTTGTTTTTCCTTTTTGTTTAAAGTAATAAAGATTGTCTTCTTTATCTACTATGACAGAGGAGTTTACTTGAGCATAAAACTGCTCTCCTACATAAAGCTGTGCTTGATCGTACGAAGAGGCTACATCAAAGTATACCGCTTTGCCATCGCTAAGATAAGCTTGAATCATTTTCGACTCACTCTCCTCTTTTATAAATGCACTGCTATCAAAAAGTCCTTGATGGATTCTTATAGGGGAGGTATTTCTACTTCCTTGTGTGAAGTACTCGCCATCAACTTTTAACACTTTTCCCGACATCCAAGAGTCTCTTTGTTTCGAGACATCACTACTTTTTTTATCAACTACGACAAGCTCTGGAGCTCTTCGTCCACTCTCGTTTGTTATGAAAAATATTTCATCTTCAGAGTTGCCTAAAGATGAGAAAAATTGAGAAGAGGCTATAAGTTTTCCCTCTGCCATTGCTAGTTTTTGAGCTTTTTTTGCATAAAGCATAGCGAACTCATCTAAAGAGTCTTCAAAATTCATCCCAACAGTGTCTTGCATACTCCAGTTCGTTCGAAATGGCCACCACCAATCTTCTGACTTGTATGTAAAGTATCTATTTACTTTCCTCAAACCATACTTTTTTGCCAAGTAGTAGTTATAAAAACCACCCTGGATGTAATAACGTTCACCATAAGGAAACTCTAGCTTTGAGTTGTACATATAGTTGGCTTTTATCTTTCCTGCTTTGGCTTGAAGGAGTGTCTGCACTTTGAGTCTTCCACTATAGAGTCGCCCTCCATTACCATGCCATGACTCATTGAGTACTGCGTTTCCCTCTAGCATAAATGAGTTTTCAGCACTGTTTGGGACTATTATAAATGGCAAGGGTAGTAAAAAAACTCCATTTACAAAAACAGAGTGAAGAGAACGCGAGACTACACTCCCTTTGAGGTTTACTTGGTAGTTGTGTGCTGTTTCATGATAAAGAAGAGTATCTATCCAAGAGGTACTAGTGAAGTAATCTACCATCTCCGTTCCACCAACATAGTTTATCTGTCTATTGTTTGGCCACTGAGTTGAAAAACCATTTGCGATTTGGTTGTAGTCGGAGATAAGTCCTACATACAGTGTTTCATCAAGTTTCCAGTCATACAAAGCTTGATAATCTTCATGAAGAGGTGACTCTAGCTTACTTGTATGCTTTGCAAAGGGGAGATTCTCTTTTGTGTAGATTATCTCTACATCTTTATCTTTTAAACTGTATTTATAGTAAGGTTTATCATGTGGAACTACCGATGCACCAGTAAGGAGTGGTGATGCTCCCATGAGTAGTGCTTGAGTAGTAAGTAATGCTAGTAGAGCTTTTGTGTTCATTTTATATCACTCCAAAAAAAATAGTATTTAAAAGTATTAACTCTATGACTTCTATACTAAAACCATAAATATCTCCAGTAAATCCACCATAGCGTTTAATAAAAAATGTTTTTATTAGTAGTGTGAGGATAATTGTCACAAAGAAAAGTAACCAAGCATCAAAATATATAACAGCCACTAAGCTATATGCTAAAGCCACCAAAACTTGCCAGGCTTTTAACTCCTCTTTTGCTAAGGTGCTCATTCCTGATTTACTGACATAGGGGTAAGTGTAAATCATAAAAACTACGGCTAAACGCGGTAACATTAAAACGATTGGAAGTAGATAGAGCAAGTCAAATGCAGCCAAAGATGAGGCTTTAAGTATAAAAAATACTCCGCCAAATATCATACCCATACCACCATTATGAGGGTCTTTCATCACTTCTAAGGCACGACTTTTATCTACAAAAAGTCCATCCACAGTGTCGCAGTAGCCATCGAGATGTAGTCCTCCTGTAAAAACAGCCCACAGAGCAAA
>JALSMC010000308.1 GCA_026987995.1 Sulfurimonas sp.
CCATCGTGGCGGTGGTTTCTATCTCCAGTTTTTCCTGAAAATCTTGCTTTTCCATTTTCATCATCACCGAGGTACTTGTTTTCTTCTCTTTTCTTCTTTGCCCACTGCTTTTCCATCTCTATAGTTTTATCAGATTTTGTTGCATCTTCATGGCGTTGTTTTGCTATTTCAGTTATTTGTGATTTTGTAAGTTTTTTCTTTGCTTTTGGGTCAAACTCTTTTGGCTTAGGAAGTTCATACATAAAGTCTTCTAAAACTTCTTGCTTTATCGCACGACCAAGAAGTGTTTCTATAGAGTGAAGAAGTCTCTGCTCACTCTCATTTAAAATCATTACCGCTTTACTTGATGCACGAGATACTCTTGCCATATATACGATGGCTTTTACAGGCATATCGTAGCTGATAAGAAACTCACATTTGAGTTCTTTGTCTTTTACAAGTTCTCTATCTTCTACAACTCTTACATCTTTAAAATCTATCGCTTCTATTAAAGTCTCTACATCAGAAGAACATACAACGACTATGTCGAGCTCTTTATTCTCTTCTATGAGTTTATTAACAAGAGCTGTTTTTTTCTCATTTTGACATGGATAAATACGGTGATTTGCTGATTTTATATTGATTTGATTTTCTGACATAGGGCTTCCTAAATATTAATTATGAAATTATATCCATTTTATGCAAAATTTATGCTATTATAGATTAATTAAGGAATAATATGACATTTAACGATTTAGGACTAAACAAACTCCTCCTCAAAGCAATTGGGGAACAAGGTTACACTGAACCAACACCTATCCAAGCACAAGCGATACCGGTAATACTTCAACGTAAAGATATCCTAGCAGGTGCACAAACAGGAACAGGAAAAACAGCTGGATTTACACTCCCTATGCTTGAGCTTCTTCTACGTTCAAAACATCAAACAAAACAGCATCAAGTAAAAGCACTTATCTTAACACCAACACGCGAACTAGCACTTCAGGTTGAAGAAAATATCGCAGCCTATGCAAGACATACACCGTATAAATCTGCTGTAATTTTTGGTGGTGTGAAAATTAACCCACAAATTGTAGCTCTTCGTAAGGGTATAGATATAGTTGTAGCGACTCCAGGACGTCTACTAGACCATATCTCACAAAAAACGATAAATCTCTCTCATGTAGACTTTCTTATCCTAGATGAAGCCGATAGAATGCTTGATATGGGTTTTGTAAATGACATCAAAAAAGTAATTGCAGTACTTCCAAAAGAGAGACAGACACTTCTTTTTTCAGCAACATATTCAGATGCTATCAAAAAACTCTCTACACAGTTTTTAAAATCCCCTACTCTTATCGAAGTAGCAAGAACAAATGCCTCTAGTGAGACTATCAAACAAGCTATCTACCATGTAGATAAGACTCGTAAACGCGAGCTACTTACACACCTTATCAAAGAGGGTGATTGGCAGCAAGTTTTAGTTTTTACTCGTACTAAACATGGGGCAAACCGTTTATGTGGACAACTTGAGACTGATGGCATCTCATCCGCTGCAATTCACGGTAACAAAAGCCAAAATGCAAGAGTAAAAGCTCTAGCAGACTTTAAAGCAGGGAAAATCCGTGTTCTTGTTGCAACAGACATCGCTGCTCGTGGAATAGACATAGACCAACTCCCTCATGTTGTAAACTATGAGCTTCCAAATGTAAGTGAAGATTATGTTCACCGAATAGGACGAACTGGTCGTGCTGGAAACAAGGGTGAGGCGATAAGTCTTGTCTGTGTTGATGAAGATGAATTTTTAGCAGGTATAGAAAAGCTAATAAAGAAAGACATACCAAAAGTATGGCTCAAAGGTTTTAAACCAGACCCAAGCATAAAAGCAGAACCTATCAATATGGGTGGAAATCGTGGAGCTAGAAATAAGCCTCGTGGTGGTGGAAGTAGAAATAGTGGTGGTCGAAATGGTGGTGGCGGTAGTAGAAGAAGATAGGAGTAGCTAGAATTACTCTAGCTAGTCATTGATATAACGGACTATAAGGAGCAACACCACACTTACACTTTAGTGGTGGTGGCGGCATTTAGTGCCAGAAGCCCCTTATATTCGCAGGGACAAAGCTTACTCTGTAATATCTAGTAAAATAGACTCAAAATCTTTTTGTGCTTTCATAAGTACAGCTTTTGCATCTTTATCTTCAATCTTCGCAGAACTTAACCAGTTGTAAACAGCTGGAAAACCTACAACAATTTTATCTTCATCTTTTTTCTTATATACCATTGTTGTACATGGTGCAAATGCAGATGCTTCAGGGCGAGACTTTGCAACTGTATAGATAACTTTTAATTTACAGATAGAGTATGTGTCATAAAAGTCATACGGACTCTCAACTGTTCCCTCTTTTGTCAACTCTTCGTTAAGGTCAAGAAATGAAGGCATAACAAAACCAAAAGGCTCAAAACCAGCTTCAAGGTTCATCTCAAACTCCTCTTTCATCTCTTCCCAGTCTTCACCATCTAAATCCATCTCATACTGTGTCACAAGATTTCTAGCTTCTTTGAGGCTATCTTCACTAAAAGTAAATTTTGCTGTAGGAAAACTCTTTTTAAAAACAGCCATTAACTCAGTTTCTATTCTTTTAAGTATTGGAGTCTTAATACCTAAAATCTTTCCTTGAGCCTCAGCTGTAAGTATAGAAACATGTAAAGTATTTTCATTAAGACCTTGATAAATACCAATTCCCATAGGTGTTATAACACCTGCTTGTGGATATTTTTTTACAAGTTCAAGTGCTAGTGTATTATGATGAAATGTCATCAGTGTAAAGACTTTAAAACTTGTCTCTTTAAACTGTTTTGTAAAAGGAAGATTCATCTCACTGTTTAAGTCAACTGCAAAGCCATTTGCTACAAGAGCATCTTCTATACTAAGAGGAGTTACTGCTCCACTTTTGTTATCAATACTAATTAAGTGTAAATCACCTTTTGCTTGCAGGGAGATTGTACACATCAGTGCAACTATTGCGATTATTATTTTTTTCATTTTTTTTCCTATGGTTTAATATATGTCCAACCAGACTTCACACTCTCTAGCAGTTCAACCACACCGGCTGTTACTACTACAGAACCTTCAACTAGGTCTTCTTCTTTGATTTTATATGTTTTCATTGTGTTACCACAAGCGACAAATTCTACATCTATTTGCATCAATGCATCTACTCTAGCTGCTGTGCTTTTATTAGTCTTATAAAGTAGTTTTAGCCCCTTAGAGTAGGCAACTATTTTCATGTTGATATTATCAGCACCGTAATACTTTACAACATTACTTGCAACACTCAAAATATGGTTAAAAGCATGCTCACTGTCCTCTGTAACCGAAAAGACTACAAGTCTAGGGTTATCAAAGGATGGCAGTGGCTTGGCATACTCTGTTTCCCCAGTCGCTATGATACAAAAGCTTAGTAAAATTAGTATAAAATTCTTCATCTTTATTCCTCCCACTCTAACATTCTATATGCAGTCTCTACATTTTGTCTATGCATCGAATCATACAAGTTTATGTTTTTAAATTTATCCATAGTGACTGCATTTACAACATCACCTATCTCTTCACCCTCATCCATAAGTCTTAGCACTTCATCTCGTAGAGTTTTAAGATACTCGTATGTCATCTCAACACTCTTTCTTGTGACTATTGTACCATGTCCGCCTACAATATAATCTACATCGAGTAAAAGTATCTCATCGAGTGCCTCTAACCAACTTTTTAAATTTCCATCTCTAATAGAAGGAAGTCTATCGTTAAAGACAAGATCTCCAGCAAAAACAATTCTTTTACTTGATATATAAATTGTCATATCACTATCAGTATGTGCTTTAGCACCGATATTTTTAAGTATAACTCTTTTATGATCTAAGTAAAGCACCATCTCCTCATCAACAAAAAGTTCAGGATGAACTTGTCTTGTTTTTTCATATGCCTCTGGACTTATCCTGCGTTTCATTCGTGTCATAGCTTCTATCTCAAGAGTTTTAAATGCTGATGAACCTATTATCTTCACCCCTAAACTTTTATAGTAGCCATTTCCGAGCCAATGGTCATCATGAACATGTGTATTTATAACATACTTAATTTTTAGGTCAGCTATTTTTTTCATCTGCTCATATGCCTGCTTAGCATACTGATATGTTGGACCACTATCTATGACTAAGTAGCTATTTCCCATATTTACAAAACAGGAGTTAGACATATTTCCATTGTTTTTTTTATTCATTACTTCTGGAAGTCCGAAAAAACAGTAGGCAGAACTTGAGCCAATTTGTACAGGCTTAAGATGATAATCAAATGAGAGAAGGGATAGTGGTAGTAATATGATAGTATAAAAAAATTGCTTCACAAGTTTATCCTTTTTAGGGATGATACATGAAGTTTGTAAAAAGAGTGTAAAAAGATAAAAGCTATAAGCCACCATCTGTTTCAAGATAGCTGGCTTATAGGGAACAAGTATGTTTTCACATACCAAAGTTATGCTCGTCAGTCATTTTGAGAGACCACTGCGAGTATAGTGGTTCAAGCTATACTCTTAGTGGTAGAAGTTTGTAGTTAAAAGAAAAAGGAGAGAATGAATCAAACAAACTCAAGCATCATGACATCAAAGCATAATTTTTTTATAAATGTGTTCTAGAATAGGTAGTTTAATTCAAAACGATACTCATTATATCCATCCATATTTTTTCCAGCATTACTGCCAAGTTCTCTTGCTTTAGCATCCTCTAAACCAATACGAATTTTTGCATATAAATCAGGTGTAATAGTTTCACGTAAATCTATATGAAGTACATTACTATCAGCTACATTTCCTGCAAGTTGTTTTGCTTCATCAAAATCTTGTATTGCATAACGAACTAATGCACTAAATCCAGGCACTAAACCAGCTTTATCAAAGTCATAATTTACTTCAGCACAAGTTGTTTTAGTACCTGCATACCAGTTATATTGAGCCATTGCACGAGTATAACCACCAGTTGGGAACCCTCTCCATGGAGCTACGATATCCGCTCCACTTCCAGCAACTTGAGAGTAGGCAATTTGTGCTTTTAGAGGACCTTTTTTAAGTGTTAAACGAGCCATTGCAAGACTAGCATCTAATGAGTCCACATTGCTGTATCCTAATGCATTCCCTGATTGACCTGCTAAGTTACCATTGAGACTCGCTCCACCGATAGCACCACCACCATCATCCATTTGATGCATATAGCGAACACCTGGAGTTAAAGAGTAACCAGAAGGAAGAGCTATTTTATAATTTAATTCACCTGTGATAGAAGCAACGACATTAGGTACTGAAGCATAAGTCACATCAACTTTAAGCCCATTAATAGACTTATTTTTCACATCAACAACAATAAGTTGATGATTTACATCTGCTCCAGCAGCTCTAAAATTTGCAAAAGTTAAACCTTTGTGAGCAGCTGAGTCATCATTTGCATTCCATCTACCTGTGCCATCATCGTATGTAATTACATCATGAAAAGTAGTATGATCACGTAGTTTTTGTGCAGTAAAAAATGCCCCACGGATTCTTGTTTTAGGAATCTCATTTATCTCAAGAACAGTACCCTCAAAAGTATTTGGAATCATTTTTGTATCATTTGACCTTGTGATAAATGACTCAAAAATTTGACGACCTGCAATTAGCTTTGTTTTTGAATACTCGTACTGTAAATTTAATTCTGCAAGTACTGCCATACTATAATTTCCAGAGTTTTCAACTTCATAACGACTCACTGTATCTTTACCAGATTTTGCTTTACTTATTTTATCAATAGGCATACGCAGTGCTTCAAATGGACTATCTGAATAGTAGAATCCAGTCATTGCACTTATACCTTTATATGATGCTGTTTTATAAAGAAGACTACCTCCAATACCAAATGCATAATTATCTAGGTTACCTGTATCATCCTCTGTCCAGTCCCAATTAAATGAGTTCATTCTTACTCTTCCGTAAAGAATCCCCTCACCAAACATCTCACTAATATTATCAACACTTTTGGGTTTGATGTTTGTAACAACAATCATATTGTTTTTAAAATGACGTTTTGGCTTTGCATCCTCTGCACTTACTGATGTACTCATTACAAGCAGTGCAGCAGTTCCTACTGCTAATTTAATCATATTTCTTTTCATTTTATTTCCTTATATTTATTATTA
>JALSMC010000309.1 GCA_026987995.1 Sulfurimonas sp.
AGTAATCCCACTATCCTATTATTTCACCATCTTAAATATATGGGGAATCCATGTCTAACAAAACGATTAGTATAGCTTTAACTATGTTGCTTTCAAGTGCATCTTTAATGGCAAACAACAATATGGCTGAGTCTTTAATGAAACTACGAGCTCAAGTTGAAACACTTGATTCACAGATAGATGATGAAAAAGATTCTTACAAAGCAAGTATGAAGTCTCTTTCACTCCAGA
Source organism: Sulfurimonas sp. (assembly GCA_026987995.1). GTDB lineage: Bacteria > Campylobacterota > Campylobacteria > Campylobacterales > Sulfurimonadaceae > Sulfurimonas. The sequence continues at coordinate 232 of JALSMC010000309.1, forward strand.
AGAGTGAACTCGAAGCAATGGTATCACGTGAAGATCTCAGAATCAAACAACTCAACAAAGAGTTAGCTAAAGTCAAAGCACAAACTCTCAAATCAGCTCAAAGTTCTCAAGGTTTAACACCTGTAGTTCTAGAAGCAATTGATAATTTAGTTCTTATGATTAAAGCTTCTATGCCATTTAAAACAAATGAGAGAATAGCTTCTATTTTAAAAGTAAAAGAGCAACTTAACTCCTCTCTTATAACACCACAAAAAGCACTTTCTATAGTATATAACTCTTATGCAGATGAGATTCGTATGACAAAAGAGAACGGTATTTTCAAGCAAACTATCAAACTCAATGGCAAAGATAGACTTGTAGAGGTTGCTAGAATCGGTACGGCGATGATGTTTTTCAAATCTCCAAACGATGAAGTAGGTTATGTGAGTAAACAAGGCAATAGTTGGAAGTATAAACAAGAGTTAAACAGTGAAAAAAGAGCTCAAATTTTAAGTATATTTGATGCATTTAAAAAACAGATTCGCTCTGGGTACTTCACAATTCCTAATGCTCTAGTATTAAGCGAGGTAAAATAATGAAAAAAATAATATTAGCACTACTTTTAACAACAATGACACTACTCTCTTCAACAGAGATTGAACAAGCCTATGCAAAGGAATTTGCATTTTTAAAAGCACAAAAATCTATGCTTCAAAAAAGAGTCAATGAGGTTACAGCTTCAAACAAGACAAAATTACAACAAGCCAAACAAGATATAGCTAAACTTCAAACAAAAGTTCTCTCTCGTGAAACTTCAAGTCAACTTTTAAGTGAAAAACTTTTTAAATCACAGCAAAGTTTAGAATCTCTAGATGATGATACTTCTCTTATAGATATAGTAATTTCTCAAGGTGTTTCTTCACTCAAAGCTTATAACATTAATGTAAAAGTAGATAAGAACAATTACACTAAAACACTTAATACGATTTTTACTGAGACTTTAGCACTTACAAAAACATTGTCTAGTGTTAGAACTACAGATGGTGAATTTTACTTAAAAGATGGTTCATCTCAAAAAGCTAAACTAATCAAAATCGGAAACATCGCAACTTATGGAGTAAGTAAAAATGTTTCCGGTGCTTTAGTTCCAGCTGGTGATAATAAATTTAAGATTTGGGGCGATGAATTTTCGGCTTCAACTGCTCATGCTTTAGATACAAACTCTCCGATAGATACTTTACATATCTTTATTTATGAAAACATAAACCTTGAAGTATCTGATAAAGAAGAAAAAACAATTTTAGGAACTATTGACTCTGCTGGAATTATTGGTTGGGTTATCGTTGTTCTTGGTTCTATCGGACTTGTGTTTTTGGTTCTTAGAATCATCTTCTTACAATCAAGTACAGGGTCTAAAACTTTAGCAACAGACACTCTCTCTTCTTTACTTAGTAGTGGTGTTGATGAGACACTTGCATATCTTAAACCTAAAAAAGGTTCTAATGCAAGAATCTTAAAAGCGACTATTAGAAACATAGATAGAGATAGAGAGCATATAGAGGACATCATCTCTGAAGCGATTATTCACGAAAGCACAAGACTTGATAAACTCAGTGCAACTATTTTAATCATTGCAGCAGTTGCTCCACTTCTTGGTCTTTTAGGAACTGTAACAGGTATGATTGCAACTTTTGACATCATTACTGAGTTTGGTACAGGTGACCCTAAACTGCTTTCAGGTGGTATCTCTATAGCACTTGTAACTACAGAACTAGGTCTTATTGTAGCCATTCCTCTTTTACTAGCAGGAAACCTTTTAAATAGTTGGGCAGAGAGCATCAAGGACAGTATGGAGCACTCAGCATTACATATAGTGAACGAGTACAATAAGCAAAAATAATGGAAGCAATTATTACACTGTTTGATCAGTTTAGCGTTTATATGAATAGTGGTGGTGCACTTATAATGTACCCTCTTTTCATACTAGTTTTTGCTCTTTGGTATGGTCTTGGATACAGGTATCACACTATTAAACGCGGTACAAAAAAAAGTATCCGTGTTTTAATCAGAAAATTTGCTTCTGGTAAAAGAAGTGAACCTCGTGGTTTCATTGATTCTGCTGTTGTAGATGGATTAAATATTCGTCATGCAACAAGTGATGTAAAGATACTAAGAAAGTTACTCGATGACTCTTTTTATTCGTACAGAAGAGATTTGGTCAAATATAAAAATTTAGTAAAAACTATAGTTGTTGTTGCTCCACTTATTGGACTTTTAGGAACTGTTATCGGGATGATAGAGACATTTGATTCTTTAGCTTCTATGAGCCTTTTTTCACAAAGTGGTGGTATTGCTGGAGGTATATCTCAGGCACTTTTTACAACACAGCTTGGACTTGTAGTTGCCGTTCCTGGTTTAGTTATAGGAAGACTACTTGATAAAAAAGCTTTTAATATGGAGCTAGATTTAGATCAAATTACAGATATTTTATGTAGCGAAGGAAATTTAAATGAAATTTAGAAGAAAAAAAGAAGAAATTAGCGATGTTGATATGTCGCCACTTATTGACATGGTATTTATCTTACTAATCTTTTTTATGGTTAGTTCTACTTTTACTAAAGATATGAAGCTTGACCTTAACCGTCCAGGTGCATCTTCTGCATCAAGAGCTTCAAGTAAAGTTATCAGGGTATATATTGATAACCAAGCTGAAGTCTATATAGACAACCAATCTTTAAAACTTTGGGCTGTTCAAGGAAAACTTAGAGAGCTACTTCGCACTTCTACTGAAAAATCAGTTTTAGTCATTAGTGATGATTCTATTGCTGTTGAAAAACTCATAGAGCTAGTAGATCAGTGTAAGCTCTCAGGAGCTAGAGATGTTGCTGTGGCAACAAAGAAAGAAGTAGGTTAGTCGTGCATAATTCTAACTCATTTTTGAGTCACCTTAAAGCATTTGCTTGGTCACTGTTTGGACTGTTCTTTGTTTTTATCATCGTAATTCAGATGAATGAGGAAGGGATGCTACCTCATCAAAAGAAGAATAATGTTTCATCAAGTTTTGAAGTGCATAAGGTAGTAAAACCAAAGCCAAAACCAAAGCCAAAACCAAAGCCAAAAAGAGTCAAACCAAAACCTCGTAAGGCCACAACAACACCAAATATGAACTCTGCATTAAGCGGAATTGATACAGGACTAGAAGCTTTTATGAGTGATGATATGGGGATGGATGATTCATTACTTGGCGACATCGACAAAGATGTAGTGATGAGTGAAGGAAGTGTTGACAAAGCACCCTCTCCACTTGAACGCTCAGCTATGGAGTACCCAAGAGCTGCAAAGAAAAAAGGAATCAAAGGGTATGTACTCTTGAATTTACTTATCGACCTTCATGGAAATGTAGTGAAAGTAAAAGTTTTAGAGAGTCAACCTCAAGGTGTGTTTGATGAAGTGGCAATCCAAGGTGTAAAATCTTGGCACTTCGCACCAGGTGAGTATAAAGGCAAAACTGTCAAAGTTTGGGCCAAACAAAAAATCAGATTTGATTTTCAATAAGAGATAAATATGAAAATAATTTTAACAATACTATTAACAATATTTTTATCAACTGTGCTTTTTGCAGATGATAAAAATAACAAAGACGATGTTGACTATGTAGTCTTAGCTACTCTACTTATGAAAGATGGATATTATAACCGTGCAAATCAAGCATTAAAACATGTTGACACTACACAAGAAGATCTTGATAAGGCACAGTTTTTTACATTAAAAGGACTTATCCAACTCAAACTTCATGAGTATCAAGCATCAAATACAAGTTTTCTCCTTGCTATAAAAAATGGTCAACAAGAAAAAAGTGTTTATCTTTATATAGCTCAAAACCATTTTAAGCTAAAGCAATATGCTCAAGCTATTAAAGCACTAGAGAGTGCAAACCAGTTGGTGAATGCAAAACCAAAATTAATGGCTCTTAAAGCTGAATGTTTTTATCGACTTCATGACTATAATAGTGCACTCGTAACACTTAAAGAGGTAAATCTTTTACATCCAAAATATTATGATGCATATAAGCAGAGATTTTCATATTATATCTCTCTTGAACTTTACCAAAGTGCACTAGATGATGCAAATATTTATCTTCAAAATGCAGATACAAATGAGAAAGTAACTATCTCTTTCATTAGTGCCCTAAGAAAAGCCAAAGAGACTCATAAAGCAATGATATTAGCTGAAGAAGCACATCTAAAGTATAATAAAAATGTAATCATTACTATCTTACTCGCAAATCTTTACATAGATGTAAATATGATTGAGTCTGCGGCTACACTTTTTGATGAAGCATCGCTTCAAGATAGTAAGTACATCAAAGACTCTTCAGAGATGTTTAGACGTGCCAAAGATTTTGTACAAGCAATCTACAAAAACTCTCAAATCCTTGATACAAAAGAGAAATATAAACAAAAAGTTGCCATTTATTTAGAGTTTTCCCAATATGAAAGAGTTATAGCAACTGAAAGTGCTTTAATCCGTAACGATTTACTCAAAGATGAAAACTTAGTGTATGCCCTTGCTTTTTCTTATTATAAAGTTGGTGAGTTTGATCAGAGTGAAAAGTATCTCAAAAAAATTACACAAAACAATCTTTTTAGTAAATCTATCGAGCTCAGAAAAAATATGGATAAATGTAAAAATAATCACTGGGAGTGTTCATTATGAGAATTATACTTATAACTTTAGCCTTAATGGCAAACATATATGCTGGAACATTTGGTAGTTTCTCTTTAGTTGTACTCAAAGATGGTATTGCACTTCAAGATCAAGAGTTTAGCATCATAGAAACCAATACAAAAAAATCACTTCTAGCAAAAACTGATGAAGATGGATATTTCTTTTCTAAACTTGAAAAAGGAAACTATCAGATCCAACTTCTTGCAAGAGAAAATGGTAAAGTTCAAGCTTTTGTACGTAAAAACATCTTAGTTGAATTAAATAAAGAGTCTCAAGTCATTGTATCTTTAAAAAGTGACAACTCTCTAGCATTCATTGACACTGAAATGCCACAAATGAAAACTACTGCAAAAGTAGACACTAATGCTACTATCCTCAAAGGAAGCATTATTCTTACCTTAGCATCAAGCGAAAACAAGAAAAAAGTGCAAAATGCAACTGTTTTTGTTAAAGGTACAGACATTGAAGCCAAGTCAAATGAGAAAGGCTTTCTCGAGTTAGATTTACCTCAAGGTGAACATATTGTTACTATTATTCATCAAGATTTTAGTGCTCAGACTCTTAAAGTAACTATTATAGCTAATGAATTAATTTCAAAATCAATAGAACTCTCTCCTGCATCTATGGAACTTGATGAGTTTGTTGTACTCGCTCCACATGTTGAAGGAAGTGTTGCTGCTTCCATTTCTCAAGAGAGAAATAGTGATAGTGTTGGAAATGTTTTAGGAAGTGAGCAGTTTTCTAAAAGCGGTGACAGTACAGTAGCTTCAGCACTTAAAAGAGTAAGTGGTATAACTATAGTTGGTGGTAAATATGTTTATGTCAGAGGTTTAGGAGATAGATACTCTACAGTTATGCTCAATGGCTTACATATACCATCACCTGAGCCAACAAAGAGAGTTGTACCTCTTGATATATTTCCAACTACCGTTGTAGAAAGTATCACTATTCAGAAGTCATATACTAGTGATTTACCTGCTTCATTTGGTGGGGGAACAGTTCTCATTAAAACAAAAGAAATACCTAAAGATGATGGATATATAAAATTAGGTGTAGAGGTATTGACAAATAATTCAACTGGTAAAGAGGCAACTACAAACCTTACAAATTCTACTCCTCTTCCTCCAAGCGTACTAACTGGAGGTAATAATACTGGTGGTGTAGCAGTAACTAAAGATGTTATAAATGCAAGA
>JALSMC010000310.1 GCA_026987995.1 Sulfurimonas sp.
CAATAGTTCCACCAAAGAACTTACTCGTACTCACTGCTGTGTAAAAGTCACCCTCTTTACCGATATTTTTATAAGTCGCATAGTAACCATCTTCACCATATAACCACTCTGTCATATACTCGCTAAATTTCAAATTATTTTCCTTTCGTACGATTCGGCATTTAGTGCCTCACTTGCATTGGACTTTAGTCCTGATTTACATACATTTCATATAGAGTAAGTAACTCTAACTGCTTATCTATTTCAAATATCTTAGAGTCAATGACTTGAATCTCAAAGGAATTTTTTAGAGTATCTACATCATACTGCGTTTTATATCCTGCTAAAAATAGCTTCTGAGTATCATCTAAAAGCTTTTTATAAATCGCCATACTCTCATTGCTAATTTTTATTTTATTGTCAACATTATCTATATTGTGTAAAACTTGAGAAAAAAGTGCTGTTAGCTCTCTTTGTTTATCTTTTCTGACTACTTTTGATTTTAAATAGTCAATTTTTACAGACTCTATACTTCTAAAGGTATTTATATCTAGTGGCATATTGACTCTAAATCCATAATCATAATAATCACTCGTATCATTGATTATAGTAGTTCCACCAAAGAAACGGTCGCTATTATTCCAGCTATAACCAGCTGTTAAACTCACTTGTGGTAGATACTTTGCAATTGTTACATTTTTATAATAACTATTTTTCTCTATCTCAGCTTCATTTTGTTTTAAAACAATATTATGCTTTAAAAAGGCATCCATACTTATGAGTGCTAAGGTAGGAATTTTTGCACTTTCATAAGAGAGGTCACTTAAAACACTAAACTGGTTAATTAACTTCTCTTTAGCTGTTTGAATATCAAAAATAGCTTGTTTAGCAACATTTACAGCGATTACCGCATCATCTAAGAAACCTGAGTCTAACTGTCCATTGAGATACTGTTGTGTTTTTTGTTCTAAATTGATTTGGGCATTTAAGATTTGTAGCTTTTGAGCTTCTTCTCGTAGTTGGGATTGTTTAAGCTGCATTAAAATACTCACAGTATCTTTAATCATTTTACGTTTTGCCACATCAGTAGTGTAGTCAGAATAAAGTTTACTCGCATTTGCAAACTTTATACCGTAAATGATACCACCACTTTGAAATATTGGCTGATCCATACGAATAGCTGCACTTTGACTTACAAGTTCTTCACTCGTAGGCTTACTTCGTGAGTATTTATAATTTAATTGTAGTGGAGCTATCCACGAGTCACGAAGGATTGAACCCTCCGCCTCATTTTTTTCATAGTCATACTTAAACTGCTCTTTTTTTAGCTCAGAGATATATGCATCTAAACTTGCATTGTTCTCATTTGCATTAAGTGTAAGACTAAAGCCCAGAAACAGCAGTAGTGAGAGCTTTAAAACCTTCATCGATTTCCTCTTTTGTAATTGTTAATGGCGGTAAAAATCTCAAAGTATTTCTTCCAGCACGTAGAACCATAACTCCACTCTCTTTTGCATTAGTCATAATAGCACCGAGTGTATCGGCATCTTTAACTCGAAGACCACACATCATACCTATACCTACTTTTTGAGTAAATAGTTTTTTATTAGCTTGATAAAAATCATTTAAAACTTCATTAAAATACAGAGATGTTTTTGTTAGTTCTCCACTTTGTTTTAATTCATTTAAGATCTCTACAACACTGCAAACAGCACTTGAACTAAGATAGTTACCACCAAAAGTAGAACCATGATCGCCTTGGCTCAGAACATTTTTAAGTGAAGTCATAACGATTCCAACAGGAACACCACCACCTACTCCTTTTGCTAAAGTAATTATCTCAGGAGTAATACCATACACTTGAGAAGCAGTAAACTCACCTGTTCTATATCCACCTGTTTGTACTTCATCTATTATAAGAGGAATATGCTTAGACTTGAGCAGTTTTTCTAAAGCTTGAATTTGTGCTTTGTCCTGTGGCTCAACACCACCTTCTCCTTGTATAAGTTCTATCATAACAGCTGCTGTATGGTCATCTAAAAGAGCTTCTATCGAGTTTATATCATCAGCATATACAAAACCGTCAGGAAAAGGACCAAAGTAGTTATGCATAGCCTCTTGACCCGTTGCTTTTACAGTAGTGATTGTTCGTCCATGAAAAGAGTGCTTAAGTGTAATGATTTTATAGCGTTTAATCTCACCATCGCGTTCGCCATGTTTTCTAGCTATCTTAATAGCACCCTCATTGGCTTCAGCACCAGAGTTTCCAAAAAAGCATGCCATATCATAGCCACTCGCATTTACAACAGCCTCGGCAGCCTTTGCTTGAGGTGCAATATGATAAAGGTTTGAGGTATGTGTAATATTTGATATCTGCTCACATATTGCTGCATTGACTCTCGCATTAGCATGGCCAACACTTACAACACCTATACCTGAAGTAAAGTCAATATACTTTTTTCCCTCAGTATCTGTTAAAGTCGCATTATCACCACTAACAAATTCAATATCGCCACGTCCATAAGTCTGTAGTATATATTTTTTATCTAATTCTTTTGTAATCATATTTTTTCCTAATTTTACTTATTTTCTTCTGCATTTATAAAAACTTCCAATTCTTGAAAAGCTGCTGAATTTCCCTCATAAGAGTGCAGTGCAGATGTAAGGTTATTCACTCCACGAGTGCCACTATATATTAGGACACAATCTTTCCTAATATCATCATTATGTTTCACTTTTAACATTACACTTCCTATGCTCGAACTAATTTTCACTTCTTCACCTTCACCATAACCTAAATCGCTATGGAGATAAATAAACTCTTCTCGAATAAACTGTGAATTCAAACTTTTAGGACTTTTTGGCGTAATCAAAGAGAATTCACTTCTTACTTTTTTTACTTTATCTTTATTCTTACTCATAACAATTTTATTTAGCTTTTTGTCAACTTCTATCTCTTCTAAAAAAAGAAACTCTCCATCATCTGTGTCAAAACCATCTTGGTAAGGGATATCTTCTCTACCTTTTACAACACCATCTTCAGCAAAACTTTCAAAATATGTTAAATACTTTTTTTCTTCTTCTATCTCTATTGCAAACTCTCTACACAGATAAGCACTTAAATCATATTCGCTTATTCCTATGTCACTCTGTATCTGCTTTTGCATAGGTAAAATTGCATGATGCGAATATGAAGTTCGTATGTCATCTTTTTCTAAAAAAGTCTTAGCAGGAATAATCAAATCTGCAACTGCACTTGTCTCATTTTCATAAAGACCAAAATAAACTACATTCTGAGTCTGCTCAACTGCCTTTTGTACCCTTAAAGAGTCTGGCATTTGAGCAAGAGGATTTGCCCCTTGAATAAATACTGTTTTATATGCATCAAATGCCGTATCAACTACTGAAACTCGTTTTGCTTTAGTCGTAAATAGTGATTGTATATTCTCTTTAGAGTTTCCTAAATAAGCCACCCCACAGCCCTCTTTTCCAAACAACCCAAGAACTGCAGCAAAAGTATCAATAGCACGTAGGACATCTCCACCATCCCTATATTTTTGAATACCTATACCACACACTATAGCGACTTTTTTATTATTTACATACTCAAGGATTTTTTCTATATCGCCTAAACTTACGCCCATATTATCGAGTGTCGACTTTTCACGAATTGTTTGTGTCAACTCATAGTACTCCTCAAACTCACTTGCAAACTCTGTATCGTTATCATCATTAATATATAAGAACCTACAAAGAAGCATAGCAAGATATGCATCAGTATGGGGTTTAATTTGAATAAATAAATCCGCTGTTTTAGCTATTTGTGTTTTAAGCGGATCAATAACGATTATAGTTTTACCTTTAAGTGCAGGCAATAAGTGAGATGAAGTAGTATGCGGGTTTCTTCCCCATAGTATTACAACTTCAGATTTCTCTATTTGAGATAGTGGCATGTTTTTATTTGAACCACGACCCTCTAGTATGCCAGCTTCTCCTGCTCCATCACATAGAGTACCGTCTGTTAAGACAGCTCCATATTGAGCGAAAAAATGTTCAGTAACATCCTGCATCAATCCGAAATTTCCATGACCTTTATAGTGTAGCACTCTACTTGTTGGAGAACCTTTTAAAATTTCTTTTAACTTTAAAAGTGCCTCACTCATACTGATTTTTTTACCTTTATATCTTGGTGAATTTATTCTTTTTACCGTTTCATACTTGTTGAGATGTGGACATAAAAAACCTTTTGTATGCCCTTCTTTTGTAGCTTGGATTTTTTCATCCTTATACACAATACTGCATGCATCATAGCAATCAAGAGGACAGGCTGTTATATTATTGTTCATGTTATTTTTTTCTTAGTTCAACTTTTGCAAGTTTTGAAAATATTTTTGGTGCTTTTATAATTATTTGTGCTTTGTATTTTGATATGTTTTTACTATCTGCAATATTTAACAACCTATCAATTTTATAAGCTGTTTTTTTACCATTTATGTAAATAAGACTACTTTTAGCACTTTGTACATCTTCTTCATTAAGATAAATTGTCAAAATAGCGCGTTTAGTGTCCATTATAGTTGCGAGTGCTGCACCTTTGTTAACAACTTCTCCTACTTTTACTTCTAAAGAGTAGAGCTTAAAACCTTTAGCACTTAAAGATTTATCGTTTATACTTCGCAAAAGTTGCTTTTTACGTAACTCTAAATCTGCCACTTGAGTTTTAAGTGTATTTATCTCTTTTTGTGTGCCTAAAGAAGAGTTTTCACTATTTACTAAATCATAAAACTCTTTATCTTTTTCTACACTTGATTTAATCTTTAGTTTTTTAACTCGTTCATAATTAAGACGTTTTTTTTCTAAAGAAATATTTAAATTTGAAACAATATTTTCATTCAACTTAACAGTTTCTTTCAAGTATTCAAGTTTTTCATTTGTATATTTTAGTTCATCTTTATCAAGCTTCGCATCTATGCGTAAATAAGGCTTAGCTGAGAGTGTTCGACCAAGCATATTTTCATTTGCAACTAGCACAACACCCGTAACATTAGATGCGATTTTACGCACCTCATAGGGTTCAATTTTAGAATAATAGACATTTGCACTTAGACTCATAACACTAACTATTAAAAGGGGTAATAATTTCATCATTTTTTATTCTATCATTACATTATTAATATTCAAGAACAATTCATTTATTTTTTGGTATTATTAGCTAATAAACGATCAAAGGGAATTTTAATGTCTGTATTAGATAATGTTGACGCGGCAACGAACCTGGCAAAAAACAATGAGTTGCAACTGTTGGTGTTTCGTATTAACGATAAAAAAGGCTCTGCATATTACGCTATAAATGTTTTTAAAACTCGTGAAGTTGTTGAATCTAAAAATCATTTTCTAACACAAATCCCATCTGCTGACCC
>JALSMC010000311.1 GCA_026987995.1 Sulfurimonas sp.
AATACCACAAACAACTCCATATAACAGGTGGTGTTGCCTTAGAAGTGTATAAAACAGATACAGATGTAGCACTTAAAATGTTTAATATAGATATTATGCAAATATTTGAACATACAATGGGTGCACTAGAAACATTTACCAAAGAGTTAGATTTAGTAGCTAACTCTCTTCAAAAATTGATAATATATGATAACGAGGGCAGCTTTTTTGCCATAAAAGTAGATACAATTGAAGATATTGCACATGTGAGTGAGAGTGATTTTACAAACGCCACGGATCAACACGAAACAAGCGAGTTTTTAGACTTAGATAATGTTTTAGATTTAAATGATGTTTTAATTAATGTTATCAAAACTGTAAAACTACCAAAGTAAGGAAAAAAAATGTCAATTACATATGAAAATAATGAAGTAAACTTTAGCTCTGTAATATACGAAGATGAAGTGGTGAATTTTAGGGATTTCTTACAAGAAAAGGCGGGGGAAGCAGTCGTTTTTAACTTAAAAGAGTGTGAAGATATACATTTGGCAATCTTGCAACTTATTATGGCATATAAAAAGAACTATGAGTGTTCATACACATTTGGCGATGAAAAAAGATTATTTCAGACTATTTTAGAGGGATTTGATACTAGTGAAAACCATTGTAGTTAGTAATCGTAAAGGTGGTTCAGCAAAAACAACCACCGCTGTAAATATAGCGAGTGGTTTAGCCAAAATGGGTTCAGTACTTTTACTTGACCTAGATACACAAGGTCATGCTTCTATCGGGGTTGGTTGTGAACCGAGTGAAACACTGGGTGTTCATTCTATTTTTGATGGAAGTACTTTAAGTGAGACTTTTATTCCAACTGTTCATAAAAATCTCACACTCTCACCTGCATTAGTAAACTTTGATGTTTATGAGTATGCAGATTTAAGAGGAATTTTGAAAAATCGTTTTAAGCGTGAAAAAATTGCAGACTTTTTTGACTACTGTGTCATAGATACTCCTCCTACTTTTGATGCACTACTCAAGAACTCTCTTGAAGTTGCCAACAGTGTACTGATACCTTTTGTGCCACATCATTTGGGTGTTGTAGCTGTTGGACAGATGTTAAGAGCACTTTATAAAACTGCAAAAGCGGGGGAGCGAGAGATAGCGGATGTGTCTATTCTTCCTGTTATGTATAACCCTCATATCAACGAGCATAAAGAGTCTGTAGAGAAAGTTAAAACATCATTTGGGCATGAGAAACTTTTATCACCTATTGGTGTAGATATTAAACTTGCACAACAGTTTGAGAGTGGTAAACCAATTATTTTAGATGCAAAGCGTTCTAAAGGAATGAAAGACTATAATAAATGTGTAGAAGAACTACTCAAAAGGATTTAATACAATGAATCTACTTATTGTTGATGACAACAAAAATAATAGAATGATACTGAGTCTTTTGTTAGAAGACTACTTGGACGAAAACTCAGGTGTGAGTTTTTCTATGGATGAAGCGGTAGATGGACTTGAAGCTGTTAAAATGTGTGAGTCGAAGCAGTATGATGCTGTTTTTATGGATATCATGATGCCAAATATGGATGGAATAGAAGCTACAAAACTCATCCGCCAAAAAGATAAAAAGATTATGATTATTGCAGTAAGTGCAGTAGATGATAAAGAGAAACAAAAAGAGATTCTCAGTCATGGTGCAGAAGATTATATATCTAAACCGGTGAATGCAGATATTTTTTCTACAAGAATATCAAACTACATAAGTCTTATAAATTCTCGAAACACTCAAACACCTCAAAAAATAAAAAATGAAGAGGGAATTAATCTTTTTACAAAAGAGATATATAAGCGTTATACTAATTTTAATCTTTTTAGTGAAGATGCTCTTTCAGAGTTATGGGAATGCTTTCTCTTAGATGGATCGGATAACTGTGAGGGTTTAAGTGATGCTATACGTATGATTTTTTCTTTGGGGGAAGTACAGCTGCGTTTGGGACTCAAGAGTAACCTTTTTGTAGAGAGTTCTGCTGAGCATCAGTACTTTACTGTTACAAACATCGATGGCGTCCCTTCACAGGTCTTAACATTACTTTTGAAAAAAAACGAAGTTACTTCTGAGTATAAAATACAAGATGATAAACTCTCTTTTAAACTGTTAAAGATTTTTGAAGAACTTGAGGTGCACGAGCCGATATTAGCACCAGTAGCTCCAATAACTGAAGTAGTGGAAGAAAAGTCTGAAGAAATAGCAAGTAATATAGAATACACTTCCTTATCCTTACAAGTTTTTGACTACTTAGACCCTGATGATATGGCTGATTTAGACGAGTATACAACTAAACTAAACTCACTCATGCTTATAGTTGGTAGTGGTGATGTTACAGATGACGAACTTGTAGAAATTTATACTTATATAGAGAGATTAGGGTCTATTCTCTCGAGCTACTCGGAGATATATGTAATAGCAAAAGCATTAAGCTCTTTAGCTGGTGATATGGCTACATACTCAGATATTTTCATCCAAAATTCTGAAGCATTAGGACCAATGTGTAAAGCATTTAGTAATGATTTAAGTAGTTGGGTAGAGCAGTCTTTTCATACAGGTGCCCCAAGTATAGACTTTATGAATGCTACAATAGTCGTAAACTGTCAGACTATTAGCAGTATGTTGAAAATGGATGAAGCACCTGCCGCTGGTGGGGATGATGACTTTGATGACATTTTTGATTTTTAAAGGAGTAAGGACTTCATTATGTATAAAGTAAATGTTATGAGCCCCTGTAGCTGTTTTGTGAAAAATGGACTTTGGGATGCACAAGATTTTAACACTAAAGAAGAAGCAAAAGCAGAAGCTGAGTCACTTTTAAATAAAATGCAGACAACTTTTTGCTCGAAACATGAGTTTTCTATGACTGAGCAGTTTGGCTCATATACCATACAAACAAAACCTCGCCGTTAGAGGAATATCTCTACGGCTCTTTCTAAGTCTTCTACAGTATCGATACCAAACCCTGTTGAAGTCACTTTTACCATAATTATCTTTTTTTGATGATAAATAGCACGGAGTTGCTCTAACTTTTCTATATCTTCAATAGGTGCATCGCCAAGTGAGCAGAACTCTTGCAAACTCTTTTTTGCAAAACCATAAATACCGATATGACCGAAATACTTCGCTCCTCCACCTTGGTTGTAAGGAATAGCTGAGCGTGAAAAGTAAATGGCATTATAAGCATCATCTAAAACTACTTTTACAAGATTTGGGTCTTTTGCTGCATCAGCATTTATAGCATTGTAACAGCTTCCCATGACAAACTCTTCACCTGCATTTTGTAAGGTCTTAAGTTTCTTTATAAGTGACTCTACAACATCAGGTTCTATAAAAGGCTCATCTGCTTGAACATTTATGATAAGCTCATTATCATCGAGTTTTAAAATGCTAGCACACTCATGAATACGGTCGGTTCCACTTTTATGTGTTGTTGAAGTGAGCATGGCTTCAATGCCATAACTTTTACAGACTTCTATAATCTTCTCATCATCAGCAGCAACAACAACTCTATCAAGATGTGCAACTCTTTGTGCTGTTCGTACTACCATAGGTAAGCCACCAATGTCAGCTAAAACTTTTTGAGGAAAACGCGAGGATGCAAGTCGTGCAGGAATAATTATCATAAAATAAAGCCTTTATAAGATATAATGAGTAAATTATATCTAAACATAAGTAAGAGGTCTCTTTTTCACATGACACTTTATCAACCAGAGTCAGGGTATTCGTATAACTCCGACTCTCTTTTTTTATATGATTTTATATCTCGTTTTAATCCTAAGGGAGAACTACTTGATGTCGGTGCAGGATGTGGGATAGTAGGCTTACTTCTTGGAAGAGACTTCAAAACAGTCAATGTATATGGTGTTGAAAAACAAGAACACTTTATAAAATATGCACAAAAAAATGCTCAAGTAAATGAGATAAAATATAAACTGTTCCAATCAAACTTTTTAGAACTAGAAGAACAAAAGAAGTATGATTTTATAGTGTCTAACCCTCCATTTTATCCAGAGGGTGTGCAAAAAAGTGAAGATGCAGTACTGCTAAATGCAAGGTATGCATCAAATCTCCCTCTTGATGATTTTTTTAAAAAAGTGTCGCGTTTACTTAAACCCCATTCTCATTTTATTTTTTGTTATGACCCAACTGCGTTTAGTGATATATGTACGGCTATAAATAGAGTGAAAATGCGTATATGTGATGTACAGTTTGTGCATTCTAAAGAGAATAAAAATGCATCATTAGTGATGATACATGCAAGAAATGGTTCAAAATCAATGATGAAAGTGCTCAACCCTTTAATAGTTATGAGTGAAAATGAGTATACACAAAAAATAAAAGAGATATTTTTAAAAACAGATACACAGAGTATAAAATGTCAACTATAATAAGAAAAGAAGACTACCCCTATGCCTTTAATCAAGATGCTTGTGCCACTTGTGAGGGCAGGTGTTGCACGGGAGAGAGTGGTTACATATATGTCTCAAAAGCTGAGATATATAAGATAGCTGATTTATTAAATCTAAGTGTTAATGATTTTGGGATAAAATATCTATTTAAAAATGGCTATAAATACTCTATAAAAGAAGTAAAGCATGAAAATTCTTATGAATGTGTTTTTTATGACAGAGAGAGTAATGGTTGTAAAATTTATAAAGCAAGACCTTCTCAGTGTATAACTTTTCCTTTTTGGGATTACTTTAAAACACATATTGAAGAACTTAAAGTTGAGTGTCCAGGAATAGTTGATGATTAAAATCTTTGTATTATGTATGAGTATTGTATTGTTTACATCATGTTCGCTCAAAAATGATGTAAAAGTAAAACCCAATGAAAAAGCTTTTATGGATGAAGACACTTACATACTATTTGCACTCAGAGCAGAACAAGTTCATGATAATAAAGCAGCCTCAGAACTCTTTAGGAAACTTTACGAAAAGTCAGATAAACAAGAGTATATTTACCGTTCTCTTGAAAATGACTTAATGGCTAGAGATAATGAAAAAGTAATCCAAAGAGTAGATAAGCTTCAAAAAGTAGATACTCCTGATATGAGACTATTACGATATAAGGTCGTGGCACTATTTGAGTTAAACCGACTTGACGATGCGATAAATCTCTCAGTAGAGTTAGCATCTAAAACAAAAGAACCAAATGATTACCTTTTAACTTCAGATATTTACATCAAACGACAAGAGTTTGACTTGGCAGTTAGGTACTTAGAGAGTGCCTATGCTAAAGAGCATAACGAAAAGATACTTGATAAAATGTCTATTATTCTTTATGTGAATTTGGAAAGAAAAAAAGAGGCTATTGCACACCTTGAGACATATACGAGAATGGTTGGTAACTCTAAGCTCATTTACCTGCGTTTAATAGCTTTTTATTCTAACGATAACAATATAGATGGCTTACTTTCAGCTTACTTGAGATTATATGAATTTGACAAGAGTCCTCAAGTCTCTACAAAGATTATGCAAATCTATAGTTATAAGCAAGACTATACAGGTTTAGTGAATTTTTTAGAAAAATCAAAAAGTGATGATACGGTTCTTCTACAATTGTATGCCTCGGTAAAGCAGTATGACAAAGCATATACACTCGCCTCAGAGTTATACTCAAAAACACTCAACAGTGACTACCTTGGACAGAGTGCTATTTATGAGTATGAAGGTGCAAAAGACAAATCATCAAAAGCCTTACTCAAAAGTGTCGTATCTAAGTTAGAAGAAGTCGTGCTTGTAAATAAACAGACTGTATATCTCAACTACCTTGGTTACATACTTATAGACCATGAAGTTGATGTTAAAAAAGGTATGATGTATATAGATAGAGTTTTAGCATTAGAGCCTAAGTCCGCATTTTATCTTGACTCTAAGGCATGGGGTTATTATAAACTAGGTCAGTGTGAAAAGGCCGATAGACTTATAAAAGAAGTGGCTCAAATGGAAGGTGGCGATGACCCTGAAGTAAAAGTACATATAGAAAAGATAGATGAATGTTTAAAAAATAAAAAAGGTAAAAAAAGAAAATGATTTT